>JAFZEK010000261.1 GCA_017560705.1 Bacteroidales bacterium
CCGAAGTATCTTCGCCCATAAAATGAGGAGACCAATCATCATAGTCGGTATTATATTTTTCCAAACTGACGATAGTGTGTCTTGTGCGTTCGGTAAGCAGCTTGCTTAATCCTTTCAAAGACTCTCTGCGTTCTCTAGCAAAATTATCATCGGGTTGTAGTTTTAGGTAATTGTCGTAATGCTGAGTAGCTTCTTCAAAGCGGTTTTGGAAGCGATACATTTCAGCCATGTAGAAATAAATCTTAGGCTCTACAATGTAATATTTCGCATTTCTTATCAACCGATTGTATATAAGCTCTGCCTTAGGATAGTTATTCATAAGTCGATAACATTCTCCTATCTGAAAATTAATTCTGTTTTTCTCAGCTCGGTTTGATTTGATTCTTTTCAAAGCTTCTTGATAGCTTTCTAATGCTTCAACATACTGCTTTTGCTCGAACAAATTATCTGCATTTACTGTGATACTTTTTTTCTGTCCGAAGCTAAAAACCACACAAAAAAGTGCTGTTGTAAGTACGAATAAACCTTTTTTGAACACTTTCATCATCTATATTTTACTATATTACTATTTTAATATTCAATTTATTGCAAGTATTTTTTGCTCTAAAACTTTGTTTAAAATATTCCGCTAAGATACATTATTTTTTTGTATCTTGAAAATTTTTCTCTATTTGTGTATACGTAATTCTTTCTTTTTTGTTTCCTAGAAACCCCTAATAAAGTTTTGGACGAACCTAGAATTGCTATAAAATTCTTTTACTATAATACGCATAAGTGTGTATAAAGGGATTGCTATTATCATACCCAATATACCCCCTACTTCACCTGCTATTAATATAACCAAAAATATTTCCAAAGGATGTGCTTTTACACTCTTGGAATATATAAACGGCTGAATTACGAAATCATCTATAAGTTTTACTCCTATAAATATGCCACCATAGGTGAGTGTGAGAGGCATTATTTCAAAGCCTACTCCTCCACTTATCATCGAGGCAAGCAATATAAGATAACTTATCAATGAACCAATGATAGCTCCCACATAGGGCACTATGACCAATATACCACAGCAAAATGCTAGTAGCAATGCATTAGGGAAGCCCGAAAAACGGAAACCTACAAACAGCAACAGTGTAACTAAAAGTATCTCGCATAGCAACCCTATAAAGTATCGTGATATAAGGTAGCGAGAATTTTTTAGCACATGTTCCGTTTCGTCCACATAGTCCAAAGGCACAGCAGAGTATATAAGCTTAGTTATATAATCCTTATCTCGCAAAAAGAAGAAGGTAATAAACAGAGTGACAAATATACCCAAGAATAAATCCACCGTAGCCGAGAATATATCGGAAAATATGATGTCGAACCTAGTAGTTTTTAAAGCGTTCAGCAGTTCTTTGTTTATCATAGCTTCCAACGAGGCTTCTGCTTCTATTAATCCGTAATCTATTAGATATTGTTTTGCTATGCTACTACATTTCTCTGCATATTGAACTATGTTTGTAGTATCCATACTAGCAAGTTGTATTGCTTGAGAAAAGAGCATTGGGAAAAACCAATATAACAACATAAACAATACTCCTAGAATGATAAGAAGTGTGGATATTGCAGATATATTCTTACCCATACGCACCTTGCCTATGCGAATACGTTGAAACATCTGCATAAGAGGGTTGCCTATAAGGGATAGAATAATAGCTAGCACTATACAGCATGTTATGAATTTAAAATACCACGCCAATAGCACTACGACTGATATTCCAGCCACCACTGCCAGTGTTTTATATATTTTCTTTTTATTCATTGTTAGTTTTTTTATATTACCAACTCGGCGTAGGAAGTGGCAGTTTCATACATACGTAGTTTGCATAGCTTTACGCCTTCAGGAAGCTTATCCTTTAGTAGCTCGTAGAAGTAGATAAGCATATTTTCGCATGTAGGCTGAAACGATGTACGTATAAGCTTAGTGTTCAAAGTGTTTTCAAACACAGCTTTTTCATTAAGCACCAATGCATGGTCGTAGGTATCAATGATATTTTCATGTACAATGCGTTTTAAATCGCCAAAATCCATAACCATTCCACATTTGGATGAGTTAGTGTCCGGATTAGGTTCTCCTTCTATTGTTATGTATAGCTTATAGGAGTGCCCATGTATGTTTTTGCAATGCCCATCGTAGTTCATGAGTGCATGTGCCATTTCAAAATCAAACTGTTTTGTCAATTGTACTTTCATTGTATATATACTTTGATATGTTCCTAAACCTTTTGTTTGTTCTAGAACGAATATTTTCATCTTTTATTTTGGCATACATTGTTTTTGTTTTGATGTATTTTTCCAGAGATAGTTCCACATAGGCAAACAGACTGTTTTTGTGCGTAAACAGTATAGGCATATATCTATGTATATAATATCCTTTCATCCTCAAAACATGAAAGTTGTGAATATGTTTCAACAAAACTCCCAAAGCTATGGCAAAATTAATATTTTTTCAGCCTTTATATTCCATATCCTTTTGCAAAACAAGCTTGTGCGATGACAAAATTTGTTTCATCTTAGATATTGAAACAAAGTGTATTAGTTTTCCAATTAATGTAAAATGCAATCTATTATTTTGTTATCATAAAAAAGAGGTGTATCTTTGCACGCTTTAATGAAGAATATTTAACAGTAAAAATACATTTTAATGGAACAAACACAAAACAAAGTAAAAGCATGGTTTGGACAACTTGTAGATCCGAACGAAAAGATTTTCTCAAAACAATGGTTCAAATCTTACGCACTCATTGTTTTCGGTACACTATTATTCGTAATAGCCGACGTTATTTTTGCTATGCCTTACCACTTGGCACCTGGTGGAGTTTACGGCTTGGCCAATGTGCTTACAGCTCTTACAGGTACTCCTCTTACTATTTTCCTTATATCGATGGAAGTACCTTTATTGGTAATAGGTAGTATAATTTTAGGACCAAAATTCGGTATTAAAACCATCGTGTCAATAGTTTTAGGATGGGTATTCACTCACTTTATTGAAACTTATTGGGGATACGAACCTCTTATCCACGTAGGTGAGTTCTTTACTTCTGTTCAAAACTTACCTTTCGATGCTATGCAAATAACCAACGAAGCTCGCTACTTCATTCCAGACTACTTGCTTAACACTCTTATAGCTGGATTGTTATACGGCGTAGGTATTGGTATGATTTTTAAATCTGGTGCCACTTCGGGCGGTTCGGACATCGTATCTATGATTATAAACAAATACTCCGGTATTTCCTTAGGTACACTAGTTATCATAGTGGATTCTTGCATTGCTCTTTCTACTCTTTTCATCACTCCAGACCTTCGTTTGCCTGCTTACTCAGTGCTTCTTATATTCATCGAAGGTAAAATTATCGACGTAGTGATAGATGGATTTAAAAGCTACAAAACTGTGATGATAGTATCTGACAATACTGAAGCTGTAAAAACTGCTATAACAAACGACTTAAAACGCGGTTCTTCTTGCTTCGAAGCTAAAGGCATGTACAAAGGTGTTGAACGCTCTATGATATACATCACTATATCTAAACGCGAATATGTTCAACTTAAGAAAGCTATACTAGACATTGACCCTAACGCATTCGTTAATGTTGTAGATAGCAGCGAAGTAATGGGCGAAGGTTTTAAACCTATCTCGGCTTAATTATTTCTTTGCTTTCATCATATATAGTTGAAAAGAAAAATCATTGCTATATGCTGAGGCATTCTTTCAATGACAATTCCTTTCCACTATAATGATTTAGTAAGAATATGTGATATATATTATTTATTGGTTTAAAAAGACTCTTTCCTTGTGAAAGGGTCTTTTTTATTTTCAACACTGTGAATATTCCTATTTTACGGACGCACATGAACACCTAGTCGACTATGTTTGGACAGCAAATTGTATAAAATAAAAAGTAAGAATAGTAATATCCGAACAAGTAAAGTTTACCACAATTCAGCTTCGCTTCCATCATTAACATCAGTGCTAAAACTTCAATATATTAACAAGCCTTATTTTAACATGCAAAACGCCATTCTTTCGTATTTTTGGACGAATATCGCAATATAAAAGAATTTAAAGAACAACACATTGATAATCAAATATATTATTTTCTTCAAAAATCAAGACAACACCTCTTGACTAGCAAACCTAGGTATTCTTGTGATGAAAGTATAGCATCTACACGATGAAACCGGGGTTCTCTCGTGATGTAAGTATGCTTCCCACGTGATGAAAATCCCACAACTACACGATGAAATCACGCCGTTTCCACCATTAAAGTATAGTAACCCCACGAGCTGTTTAACATTTAAAGATTTTATTTAACATTACATACCGATAAAGAGAAAATATTACGGAGTATCGTTTTTTCACCCGATGTATACAAAAAAAAGACCTTTAATAACCACTCATGCAAAGCTAAAAACTATAATATCATCCACTCCTAGCCTGCACATGATTGGTTTCCAAAGGTCTTGTTAATATCTCTTCAGCCGTAAATTATAGAACTAGAACACCTGTGTGTTCCAATACTATCTTCACTCCTAAAAGTATAAGTATGGCACCTCCTACAAATTCAGCTTTGTTTTTGTGCTTGTTACCAAACAAAGAACCTATTTTCATTCCGCCTACGGAGAATGCAAAAGTAGTGACACCTATACAAAGTACCGATGTCCAAATATTTACATTGAGAAACGACAAGGAAATTCCCACCGCCAAAGCATCTATACTAGTAGCTACAGCCAGCATAAACATGGTCTTGAAGTCCATAGAATCGTCCATATCTTCTTCTTTTTTTATAGAAAGGGATTCTCTGACCATGTTGGCACCTATAATGGCAAGCAATCCACTAGCCACCCAATGGTCAAACGAACTTATCTGTTCAATGAATGCTCCTCCTAGGAAGTAGCCTATAATGGGCATAAGAGCTTGAAAACCTCCAAACCAAAGACCCGCAAGCAAATACTTCTTTATATTTACCTTTCCTATAGCTAATCCTTTGCAAATGCTCACTGCAAAAGCGTCCATGCTTACTGCAATAGCCAAACCTAATAACGTAATTAATTCCATTTACGAAGATGTTTTGTTTTTATATTGTTCTGATTTTTAGCGAAACAAAGAGATAAGAAAACTCTTTTCTCTTTGCAAAGGTACGAAAAAACTTTGGATAACACTTCAAAATCCACAGCTTATTGCATTCTATATGTGAAATATAAAGAATAGCCACAGAGGGCTGTGTGTAGATTTTTCGGTCAATAAAGCAGAAGAATGCTCTTTTATTTCTCTTTTTAGAGCAAAGAGTGTGAAGAAAAAATCGTATCTTTGCAACATTAAATTATAACTTTAGATATATGAAAGAATCCGTTAAGAAAATTGAGAATCAAAGCACTGTAGCACTAATTATATCGGCTACTGCCTTTGTATTGGCATTTGTTGTACAATGTCTATATTTGTTTACCGACATTATAGCAGCACCAGACTTGGGAGATTGGGCTATGTATGTGGCTTTATGTTTGCCCGCTGTGGCTGCACTGTTATACATGGTGGCAGTTCCTTATTCCAAACGCCAGTATAAACAAATGGTAGCCATGGAGTCGCTAAAAGCAAAAGTCGAAGCCTACATATCATTCCAAGTACGTCTCAAAACCATTGTGATAGCATTATCGGTAGTATTGGCAATAGTGGGTGTATTGGTGAAGATGGAGCTGATGATGCTTGCATGTATGGCATTGCTTGTGGAGATGTTGGTGTACAGATGTATGTTGGCCAATCCATATACCGTCAAGCAGAGGTTGCAGCTCACTGCCGATGAAATGAACGAACTATACGGCGAAGGCTGGGAAGAACGTATAAAATAATTAATTGACTATATATTGCAAACTATGAATACAACAAAGAAAACAGATACTATATGTGCTATTTCTACACCTCAAGGTGTGGGAGGAATTGCCGTTGTGCGTATTTCGGGAGCC
>JAFZEK010000262.1 GCA_017560705.1 Bacteroidales bacterium
CAACAAGTGTTCTATCTTGTTGTCAATATCTTCTATTTGGTACACTTCTTTTTCCAAGGTGTCTCTGCGAGCTACTTCAACAGTTCCGTTTTCAATATCTCTAGGTCCGATAGCTATACGTACAGGCACGCCTTTGAACTCATATTCGTTGAATTTCCAACCTGGTTTGAACGAATCGCGGTCGTCGTATTTCACGGATATTCCTTTTGCTTCCAATTTGCGTTTTATCTCGTTGGCTTTTTCGGAGATGGTAGGTAATTGGTCAGCATTGCGGTATATAGGCACAATAACTACTTGAATAGGAGCAAGCTTGGGAGGAAGCACAAGACCGTTGTCATCGGAGTGAGTCATAATCAAAGCACCCATCAAACGAGTAGAAACGCCCCACGATGTAGCCCACACATATTCAAGTTTATTTTCGTTGCTAAGGAATTTTACGTCGAAAGCTTTAGCGAAGTTTTGACCAAGGAAGTGAGAAGTACCAGCTTGCAAAGCTTTACCGTCTTGCATCATAGCTTCAATACAGTATGTGTCCAAAGCACCTGCAAAGCGTTCGTTTGGCGATTTTATACCTTTAAGCACAGGCATAGCCATAAAGTTTTCAGCAAAAGAAGCGTACACGTCGAGCATTTTCGATGCTTCTTCTATAGCTTCTTCTTTGGTAGCATGGGCTGTATGCCCTTCTTGCCACAAAAATTCAGCAGTGCGAAGGAACATTCTTGTTCTCATTTCCCATCTTACTACATTGGCCCATTGGTTACATAGAATAGGAAGGTCGCGATAAGATTTTATCCAATTCTTGTAAGTGTTCCAAATAATTGTTTCGGAAGTGGGTCTTACTATTAGTTCTTCTTCCAATCTAGCATCGGGGTCTACTACAACACCGCTACCATCGGGGTCGTTCTTTAAACGATAATGAGTAACAACTGCACATTCTTTTGCAAACCCTTCTACGTGTTCAGCTTCTTTACATAAGAAAGATTTTGGTATAAAAAGTGGAAAATAAGCATTCACATGACCCGTTTCTTTGAACATTTTGTCCAAAGCATCACGCATTTTTTCCCATATTGCGTATCCGTAAGGTTTTATTACCATGCATCCGCGTACAGCAGAGTTTTCAGCTAAATCAGCTCGTGTAACCAATTCATTATACCATTCTGAATAGTTTTCCGAGCGTGTTACAAAGTCTTTTGCCATTATTAAAATCTATTAAAGTATTGAACAAAGTCGTCTATATCAGAAATTTTTCGTACTTTTGCCGAAAGATTTCAGTATGCAAAGATACTAAATAAATAGATATAAAAACTAAATAAATAGGAATAAAAAACTAAATGTGGAGGGATTTTGTAATGAAAAGACCGAAAATAGGCTTGAATGCTAAGATTGTAATTTGTGTAATGTTCCTTTCGTCGATTGGAAAAACAGCGTCGGCACAAATAGAAAACTACGATGAAACTTATTATTCACCATCGAAAGACGCTATGTATGTGGCTCAATATGTTCCTGTGGATAGATATAGCGACTCCACCGTCGAACGTTTGAACGAAGAAGTAATTATTGAATTGGAAGAAGCTGCTTTGGTTTCGGAAAATGAAAATAAAAAAGTAGTTGTAGTGTATGATGAGTCGGACTATTACGACTATGCTTATACTGCAAGAATAAGGCGTTTTGATAGCCCTATGATTGGCATAGGCTATTACGACGACTATTATACCAATATGTATTGGTATACTTATAATCCTAGCAATTGGGGTGTAAGTATTTATTTGGGTTATAATTGGTGGTACCCATCGTGGTGTTGGTACTATCGCCCTTACTATTATTCTTATTGGGGCTACTATGACCCATTCTGGAACCCTTATTGG
>JAFZEK010000263.1 GCA_017560705.1 Bacteroidales bacterium
ATAATGAATCGTGTAATAAAGTTAAACAAGTCAAAATGAATAAAGCTAAACAAAGCAGCAGTTACAATAATAGCCCAATGCGGATTTCCAAACCACTTTTGACAGGTCTGCTGTATAGCACCACGGAATATCAATTCTTCACTTACAGCAGGTATAACTGCCATCACCAATAGATTAACAAGAAACACACCAACACCACTGCCATCAGAAAGGAATAACTTTATCATATCTTCCGACTGCTTACCCATTTCCCTAATCATAGTCTCTATATATTGCATACTTTCAGGCAAATGTATTGCATTATTCCAGCGTGTGAAAAGATCTATTATCGGCATGAAACAAAAAAATGCTACTATAGCAAATATCGAAGCTACAAGTTGAGTCTTCGAAAATTTCAACTTAAGAAACTCAACAATATTACCATGAAAAATAAAAGAAAAAATAAGAGTAGGCACAAGCATATATGCCACCTGAGTGAAACCTTGCATAAATCGCATAAAGGATACATCAGTCATTACCGAAGTAGGGTTTGACATAATATCTTCAACAGACGAAAAAAGAGGTAAAAAGAGAGCAGATACAAACGCCCCAATCATCATAAGCACAAACGACAGTATAAAAAGAATAAGCAACTGCACGTATGGCTTTGTATTACAAAAGTATTGATACATTTTCATTCTATATATTAATTTAATTTGTTCTTCAAATATTTTCCAGTATAGGATTTTTCACAATGTACAATTTCTTCTGGTGTACCTTGGAACACCACTTCACCACCATTCTTTCCACCTTCAGGACCCATATCAATAATCCAATCGGCAGTTTTTATTATATCAGGATGATGTTCTATAACTACTATCGAATGGCCATTTGCTACCAATGTATTGAATGCTTTTATCAGTTTTTCTATATCATAAAAATGCAAACCTGTAGAAGGTTCGTCGAATATAAATAACAACGGCTTCACAGATGAACCTTTAATCAAAAAAGATGCTAGTTTTATTCGTTGAGCTTCGCCACCACTAAGAGAACTCGAAGACTGTCCAAGTTTTAAATAACCCAAACCAACATCTTGTAAAGGCTGCAACCTATCCACTATACGAGAAGCGGCAGAACTTTCATCAGCTTTAAAAAACTCTATGGCTTGATTAACCGTAAGCTCCAATATCTCACTTATATTTTTACCATTATATAGCACTTCCAAAGTTTCTTCTTTATATCTAGAGCCATGACATTCTTCACAAACTAAATGAACATCGGCCATAAACTGCATTCCTATGGTTACATAACCTTCGCCTTCACACACCTCACAGCGTCCACCTTCAACATTAAAAGAGAAAAAACCAGGTTTATACCCCCTTGCCTTTGCCAATGGCTGCATAGCATATAGCTGCCTTATCTCGTCAAAAGCTTTTACGTAGCTAACGGGATTAGACCTAGAAGAACGTCCTATTGGATTCTGATCTACTAGTTCTACTCCTGATATCCTCGATAAATCTCCAGTTATATCAGATGATTTTCCTACGTATTCTACATTTCCATTAAAACGTTTTTCCAACACATCATAAAGCACATGCTTTATAAGAGATGTCTTACCCGAACCACTTACACCCGTCACCACAACTATATTCTGCAATGGTATCTTTACATCTATATTCTTTAAGTTATTTTCCCAAGCTCCTTCTATGTTTATATAGTTTGTGGATTTTCGTCTTACTTTAGGAACTTCTATAGCTTTTTCACCTTTAAGATAAGCAGCAGTTAATGATTCAGATTTTTCAGAAATCAACTGGTCGTATGTTCCAGAAAAGACCACCTCACCGCCCAAGCGTCCAGCTAATGGACCTATATCTATTATATAATCGGCAGCTTGTATTATATCCTCATCGTGTTCCACGACAATTACGGTATTACCCAAATCTCTCAACTGTTTTAATACAGAAATAAGTCGATGCGTATCTCGAGAGTGTAGACCAATACTAGGCTCATCCAATATATACATGGAACCAACCAACGAACTACCAAGACTAGTTGCCAAATTTATACGTTGCGACTCTCCACCAGAAAGAGAATTAGACAAACGATTCAAAGTAAGATAACCTAAACCTACATCCAACAAATATTGCAAACGATTCTTTAGTTCTAGCATTATTCTGTGCGAAACCTCTTTTTCATAGTTTGTAAGCTCTATAGAATGAATGAACGAAGCCAAATCACTGACCGGCATAAGCACCAAATCAATTATAGATTTGCCATTTATTTTTACATAGCTTGCATCTTTTCTGAGTTTCGTTCCCTTGCAGTCTGGACACAAAGTCTTACCTCTATATCGCGACAACATTATCCTATATTGTATCTTATATGACTGACTTTCTATGAACTTGAAGAACTCATATATACCGGGAAAGAATTTATCACCATTCCACAACTTATCTCGTTCTTCATCTGTCAACAAATAATACGGTCTATGTATAGGAAAGTTCATTTTGGAAGAAGCTCTTATAAGTTTATCTTTCCACTCACTCATCTTCTCCCCTTGCCAACAAGCTACAGCATTTTCATATACCGATAGTTTTTTATTAGGAATAACAATATCCTCATCTATACCTATGGTATTACCATATCCCTGGCAAGTCTTACATGCTCCGTATGGATTATTAAAACTAAAAAAGTTGGGGTTTGGCTTTTCAAATATTATTCCATCAGCCTCAAATCTATTAGAAAACGACTCCCTCACCTTTTCAGCACCGTCGGGCATATATTCTATAATACATGTTCCAGCACCCTCAAAGAACGCAGTTTGTACAGAATCGGCAATTCGACCACCCAAATCTTCATCTTCATGACGAACTACCGTTCTATCTATAACCAAATAGATATTCTTAGCTAAACGTTTCTTTGTCTGACTACTATTCATATAGTCTTCAATCCTCAGCACTTCATCATCGGCATAAATACGAGAGAACCCTTCTTGCAAAAGCACAGACAATCGCTGATCAATATCCTCACTTTGATTACTCAAAGGCGAAAGAATCATAAGCTTTGTACCTTCAGCCAATGAAAATATAAAGTTTACTACATCACTAACAGAATGACGCTTTACTTCTGCTCCAGATATTGGGGAATATGTTCTTCCTATTCTTGCATACAAAAGCTTTAGATATTCATATATTTCAGTAGATGTACCTACTGTAGAGCGAGGATTATTCGTCTTCACTTTTTGCTCTATAGCAATAGCAGGAGATATTCCTTTTATATAATCCACCTCAGGTTTACTCATTCTACCCATAAACTGCCTTGCATAAGAACTTAAGCTCTCCACATATCTACGTTGACCTTCGGCATACAATGTATCAAAAGCCAAAGACGACTTTCCAGAACCAGACAAACCGGTAATAACCACTAACTTGTTTCTCGGAATAGCAACATCTATGTTCTTTAGATTATTTACCCTTGCACCCTTTATATATATGTATTTATCTAATTCTATCTTATTTATATCCATATTTCATTCAAAAACAATTTGCAAACATGTTCACCTCTTTATCATCTACTAACAGAAAAAAAATAATTCCGTTTACTTCTTGATAGTTCCATATTCTTGTATTACCGAACCCTCACCAATAAAAAATTCTCAACTACACGTTTCTACTACTCCTAAGCAACCCTTAGAACATCCTGACATTATAATGTATAAAGGTAGGTTCTAAAAATTCATTTTCTAACAAAATAGAGAACCTACCTTTACTATTTTGCTAGAATTTTCAATCTGCAAAAGTACACTATTTATTCAAA
>JAFZEK010000264.1 GCA_017560705.1 Bacteroidales bacterium
ACGCACGCAAAAGTTTCAAAGAACAGTCTTTTGTTTATCCGAAACGTGGAATTTTTAGATGTTGCCTTTATAAATATAGGCAACTTCTAAAAATTGCCTATAGAATTTGACATGCAGTTTCTAACCTATCAGCCTAGTTATTATTCACCTTAGATTTTGTTTTTGAGAACGGCAATCTAATAAGTAATATTTCAGCAAGCAACATCGCCAAAGACAAAATAATAAATATTTTCCACAATGGAAAGCCTTTACTATCACCAGATAAATATGTTTCCATAGGTTTATCCACAGCATAAAACACTTTGCACGATGTCAAATTATAGTTCTTTATAAAGTCTTCTATATCGGAATGTTCCAAAAATTCCATAACCGATTCCGTTCTATTATAATTAAACGATAGACCTTCTATCGCCTCACCCCTACCCTGTTTCAACAAATAATTATCAGCTTGTTTTATTTGTCCGTATGTTTGCAAGTAAGCTTTACCGTTTCTCGTTGTTATTTCTGGAATAAATTCATTATCACCATTTAGCGATACCATCGAGGCAACTACCTCGTTAGCACTAAAACTAGTCGACAAAGCTATTGGGGCATTATCGTCTATAAGAGTATATACTTCCTGAGGTTTAACACTATACAATGCCATATTGTACAACGTAGGAACAAAAAGAGCTTGCTTCACAAAATCCGTAGTAGCAGTTCTCAACGGAGTGGAAAACATATATATTTTACCATTACCAAGCGATGTAACAGCAAGAAAATCATCACCATTTTCCAAAGTTATCAACGATTCTTTTATGGTCTTAGAATCCTGTTGAGTAGCGAAATATTTCGTTACATTCGGCATTTCAATGTCTTTTTCTTTTTTCTCAAACACATTGGAATACAATATATTCTCCATATTCAATGCTACGCCCCTTTGATTTCGCTCTTGCAAAGCTGTATATATTGGAGTTTTCCAGTATCGACTTGCATTTTCATAAGAAGCTAAATCCATATCTAGCGATGGCAAAAGCACTAACGAACCACCTTTTTCAACAAAATCAGACAAGGTTTGGACCAAACCCGATGGCAAATCTTTTAACTCATTAGTTACTACAACATTATAAGAGTTTATATTATCAAAATCCACACTGCTAGCCGCAATATTCTCGTACACAAATGCAGAATCTTGACCAAACAATATTGATAGATAATTATTTTCCTCTTTACCATTTATCGACAGTATCTTTATTCTATCAGCAACATTTAGAGTAAAAAACATCTCATCATCAAAAGTGATAGGATAATCCGTAAGCACCACTTTACCGTTCAGTATACCAGTATTATCCACCACGAAATTCATTGGCACAGCTTGTTCGCTATTAGGTTGTAAATCCACCGCCATCAAAGCACGCTGAACATTATTTATATAAAGTTTCAGAGGCACTTTTTCCACTAGTTCATCACCTGCATTTTTCAGATATACAGTAAGAACCACATTGCTACCTTTATGAAATATCGGAGAGCTCAACGACACAGAATCTATAAATACATTATTCACCTGCACCGATTTCAGCGGCAAGAATACGGTTGTCAACTGGGTATCCAATTGAGAAATATTCTCAAAATCAGAAAACGACTGCTGAAAATCAGACAATACATAACTTGTTTTATTTTCGGAAGTATTTTTATTCAAAAACTCGTGTTGCTTCTTCACCATGCTAGACAATGTCCCTGACATAGAAGAGACAGCTACTTCATCCACAAGCGTTTTAAAATCATCGGGCGATACAAACCTAAAATGCTTACCCTCTACATCATTGGTTAGCAAACAAAACTTATCTGATGGCTTATAGGCATCCACTATTTCTTTAGCTTTTTGCTTAGCTTCGTCCAATAATGTTCCTCGATCCGACGAAGTACTTTCCATGCTAAAAGAGTTATCGATATACACACCCACATAGTTAGTTCCACTCTTTATTATGCTCTCTGCATTTTGGAAAAAAGGCTTAGCAAACGCCAATACCAAAAAGGTTATTGCCAAAATTCTAGCAGCCAACACTAGCCAATGTTTCAATTGAGATTGTTTTTTCGTTTCATTTTGTAGCTGTCTAAGAAACTCCACATTGCTAAAATACACCTTTTTATATCGTCTAAAATTAAAAAGATGCACCAAAATAGGTATAAGCACAGCTAGCAGTCCTAGCAAAAACATTGGATTTTCAAATTGCATATCTATTTTCTTTTATTTAATTCGACCTATTATTAAAATCTCTATGTTACAGACAGTAAAAAACTACGCTTTACTATAAATTGCCTTTTTGGAATATACCCATTGCATTATACCCCTCAACGACAGATATACTAGCAAAGCCACCCATAAACAATTGTTCTTCAAATATATTATATTATCCACAGCGGTTCTATCTACAATATATTCCGACAATATATATATCAAAAAGAACGCAGCAGTAGCTATAAACATAGCGTTTCTCATATATCTGGAAGCCGTAGCTCCTACATAGATACCATCCCACAAAAAGGCTGCAAAACCACAAACAGGTATAAGCAAAACCCAAATCATATAATCTTTAGCCAAATGTATTATCTCCTCATTATCTGTGAATAAGAATAAAAACATCTTACCGCCCAAAGCATACATAATAGTAAATATCACAACCGATAAAAATCCCCAACGGAAAAGATATTTCACAGCTTTGGATAGATTGGCTTTATCCTTTGCACCAATATATCTACCTGTCAAAGACTCACCTGCGTAGGCAAATCCATCCATTATGTAAGAAAACAATGTAAAAAACTGCAACAATAAAGAATCTATAGCTAGAATTTCCTTACTTATCTTAGACGATGCCACTGTAATATAGGTAAACACCAATGCTAAACAAAACGTTCTTAGGAATATATCAGCATTAATATGGAAAAACTTCTTCATTTCTCCTAAATTCAAACTAGCCTTTATATCCAAATATTTCTTGAACAATTTCCCATAAAACCTAGAACCAATAGCCAATCCAACAAACAAGCCGGTGTATTGAGCCAACACCGTACCCAGTGCCACACCCATCATATCCCATTTTAAAACAAAAACAAACAGTAAACTAAATACAATATTCACCACATTTATGAATATTGCTATCCACATAGGAGTTTTACTGTTTTGCATACCTATAAACCAGCCTTTCAGAGCATAAAGTCCTAAAGTGGCTGGTGCAGCCCATATACGTATGGAAAAATAAGTATAAGCCAAACTCAGCACACTCTGCTCGCTGTCCATTACATAAAAAGCCAAATCGGAAATAGGTACTTGAAATACTATAAGAAGAACAGCTATCAGCAACGCTATAAACATAGCCCTTACAAAGACCTTTACAGCTTCTGGAAAATTTCTAGCTCCATAGGCTTGAGCAGCCAAGCCACTAGTACCCATACGCAAAAAGCCAAAATTCCAATAAATGAGATTAAACACTCCGGTCCCTATAGCTATAGCCGCTATGTGGTCCAAACTCAGATGTCCCACTATCGACATATCCACCATACCTAAAAGTGGCACTGTTATGTTGGTTATTATATTGGGTAGCGTAAGCTGTAATATCCTTTTGTTCATGCTTTAATCTTCTTTTTCTTTCAAGGCAGAGAGCTCATATTTATACACTCTACAAGCCTTTATTTCTACACAATAGCCATTCATTCCACTAAAAATCTGGGAACGAAATAAACACAGTAGGCAATATAAGTAAAAAACCTATAACTATTAATGCCAAGATAAATTTCCAAGCCCACTTAACCCACACACCATAAGGTATCTTAGCAATACCCAAACAACCTATAAGCACTCCCGAAGTAGGTGTAAGCATATTAGTAAATCCATCACCAAATTGGAACGCCAACACAGCTGTTTGTCTAGACACATTTATAAGATCGGCAAACTGTGACATGATAGGCATAGTAAGAGCCGCTTTAGCTGAACCTGAAGGCATTATTATATTCAATGCTGTTTGGAATACATACATTACACCGACACTGGCCACCTCGCCCAAAGAAGCCAAAGAACACGTCAATCCGTAAAGCAAAGTATCTATAACCATACCATCTTTCAAGATAAAGATGATACCACTAGCCAAACCTACCACCAAAGCAGCATTCATTATATCCTTTGCACCCTCCAAAAAGAGTTTCACTATTCCATCGGCATTTTCGCCAACGGCTATTCCGCTAAACACTCCCATTGCCAAAAACAACGCCGATATTTCCATCACATACCATCCGTAGCCCAATACTCCTGCTACCAAATACAATATAGTGAAAAACAAAAGATTCAACACAAAGAAGTGTACCGATTTCCTCAACGAGAAAAATCCTAACACCAAAAACAACACGCTAAATATTGGCAACAAAGGCAGCACTACAGAACCACCGCCAACTGTTATCTCTGTTGTGGGATAAAGTACTGCATAATAAGCCATAACAACCAATAAAAAGCCCCATACTATCCAAGCAGATTTTGGCGTATAGTACACTACCCCTTCTTGCGACTGAGCCTCTACCCTATCTCGCCAATAGCTATCTAGCTTATATACCGGCGATTTCTCAGGAGTTTTTTTCACTCTGTGAGCATACCACAAAACAAAAGCAATACACACCAAAGTGAGTACAGTCCAACATATTAAGCGATATTCCAAACCAGAAAATATTGGCACTTGAGCA
The DNA here is from genome assembly GCA_017560705.1 of Bacteroidales bacterium. Classification (GTDB taxonomy): domain Bacteria; phylum Bacteroidota; class Bacteroidia; order Bacteroidales; family P3; genus HGM05376. Next base: position 4,708 of record JAFZEK010000264.1, read on the forward strand.
ATACCTTGAGCGATACCAATAGTAAATGGATTAAGCACAGCTCCTGCAAAACCCACATGAGCAGCCACATAACAGATACACACACCCACTATGCTATCATAACCCATACTTATAGCCAACGGCACAAAAATCACCACAAAAGCTATAGTTTCCTCGCTCATCCCAAATACAGCTCCAAACACACTAAACAACAATATTATAGCTGTAAATATAATATTATCGACACCTAAACTTTTAAGCAATTTATACTTCTGCAACTTCTTCACTTTGCGAAGAAAAGCACCTACACCGACATCTATAGACTTGCTATTATTCAATATCCAAAAAGCACCGCCAACCATCAGTATAAATACTATAATGTCAGCTTTATCCACGAAACCATTAAAGAACGAGGAAAAAATCTGCCAAGTTTGCGGATTACTATCCACATAATGGAACGAATTGTTCACAACCACTTCACGTTGGCTTCCGTTTACATCTATCACCTCCCTCGAAAAACTGCCTCCCGGCACTATCCAAGTAAGCACTGCTGCCATTAGTATCAAAAAGAAAACTATGGTAAATGTGTGGGGTATCTTTTTAAACATAACTCATTCTTTTATAGTTCTATTAACTTGTATATTGATTCCTTATCATTAAGAGGATGAATATATATTATTATCTAAGTCGTCGTTGGAAGAAAACGAGCAAAGCACCCGTTATAATCACCATAACAGCTACTACTCCCCAAAAAGCCCAGTTTTGGGTTTGGAAAGGCAACTGCACGTTCATACCATACAACCCCGTAACCACTGTAAGAGGGAGCATAATGGTAGAAAAATAAGTAAGTACTCGCATTATCTCATTGGTTTTGTTGGCCTGCAACGAATCAAAAGTTTTGGACAAGCCCTCGATAAGTTCACCATAATCTTCCACCAAGTCATACATCTTTTGGTACTTATCCAAAATGTTTCCCCAGTAGTCTTCCATGTCAAATTCAGCACTAGACACAAAACCTTTAATACCCCCACTTTCAAATTGGTGAAACAATCTCAACTGAGGTTTGAATGTAGTATTCAGCAAAATAATGTTCCTTCTAGTAATAGAAATAAGTTCGATGATTTTCTGAGCTTTTCTATTGAATATATCGTAGTTTATAAGGTCTACTTCGGCCCCTATTCTCAGTATCAAAGTGTAGGTTTCAACCATCAATCTATCCAACAAGCTATAGAGCAACAAATCGCTAGATTTTAATATATTAGCCAATTCTAGTTCTTTATTTTTTTCTAGCTCTTCGCTTATACTATCAAAGAATCTTTTTACTATCCAATGCGACTTACCAATGGTAATAACATAATCCCTACCCCAGAAAATCTTTACCTCTTTTATTCGGATAAACTTGTTACCCTTATCAAAATACGGAAAATGAAGAATCATAAAATAATAATCGTCATATTCGTCAATCTTAGGACGCTGATTTGTTCCCCTACAATCTTCAATGTCAAGAGCGTGAAAATTATAAGTTTCAAGCAAATAACGATAATCCTCTTCCGTAGGATTAGATATATGAAGCCATTTCAAGCCATCGTGTTGGATAGTCTCTATCATAGTTGGTTTTACCCCCTTTCTTTAATAGTTTAAGCCACGCATGTGGCATAGTGTTTAAATTCTACATTCCTTTGTGGTTTTTTACTCTAAATTATTTTGCAAAAGTACCATTTTTTTCTCACTCCCACAAACTTTTTAAATAGTTTATATATTAATCTTTTATCTACCAAGATTTTACACTGCACGAAAAAAAATAAAAAAAAATACACTACTACACTCAATATTTATCAAAAACCTCCGTTATTGCATCTGTAAAATATAAAACAAAAACATTTATTCAATTTAAAAAGTAATTCAAATATGAAACGTAAAGTGTTTATATTAGGCCTTGCAGCCGCCACTTTGTTGCCATTCACTGGCTGTAACAACATTGAAGAAGAACGTATGCGTTCTCAAAAAACTATCGACTCTCTACAATCTATCGTAGATTCGAAAAACAATGAGTTAGATGTATTCTTCGAAACTCTTAATGAAATCGAAGACAATCTATTAAACGTTAGTGCTAAATTCGGTTCGGTAGAAGAGCTTAGAAGAAATAAGCCTGAAATGAGAAACGATGTAAAAGTACAAATCAACGACCAAATCAACGATATAGCAAACATGCTTAATGAAAACAAGCAAAAATTGGCTGTATTGAACAAGAAACTTGCTGAAGCTAAAGGCGAAACTGCTAGCTTAAAAGAATATGTAGAAAAATTAAACACTAGAATCGCTGAACAAGAAGAACAAATCCTTAACCTTGTTACTGATTTGGAACAAAAGAAAATGATTATAGAAACTTTGAACACTAACGTGGCCGACCTTACAAAGTCTAACACTGAAAAAGAACAAATTATAGCTAAACAAATAGCTGAAGCTAACAAAGTTTACTATATCATTGGTACTTACAAAGAACTAAAAGAAGCTGGTATTGTAAACAAAACTGGTGGATTCATAGGTATCGGTAAAAAACAACAAACTACTAACAACATGGATACTGACCTTTTCAACCAAGTAGATAAGAGCGTTACTAACTCTATCAACATCGGAAAAGAAAAAGTAAAAATCCTTTCTAGACACCCTGAAAATTCTTACGAACTTGTAATGGAAAACGAAGATGTATGTGCTTCTTTGAACATTACCAATGCTGAAGAATTCTGGAAATACACTCAATACTTAGTTATAACTACTAAATAATTAAGCATTTGAAAGTAGAAAACATAAGAAAACGCTCTCTCATCTGATAAAGATGAAGACAACGATTTTCAAATAATTGCTATAGTCGACTCATAATTATGGGTCGACTATTTTTTATCCCCAGTCTGTCACCAAAAATTAGATCCCGAGGAAAATTAAACTGCATCGGGAGGAAAATTTATCTACATCGGGAGGAAAATTTATCTACATCGGGGTAGAAAATATGCCACATAAAAAGCCGCTAAAACACATCACCACGAGACCCGGGTATTAATACTACGACACTATACTACAATTAGTTTTATACCCAGGTGTGACCAACAAGAGATGTAAAAACACCTACACTTCTGCACTGAATCAAAAAGGCTCGAAAAGAAAATAAAC
>JAFZEK010000265.1 GCA_017560705.1 Bacteroidales bacterium
ATTGGTGGCTACCTTACAAAATTGGAAAAGGAGTATGAGGTAATTACGAAGATTCAGCCAATCTTCGAGATGACTTCGACCAAGAATGTCCGTTATATGATTGAGGATAATTTTTTCAGTTTTTGGTTTAGATTCATCTATAAATACAACTATATGCTTGAGATTGAGAACTACGATGCAGTGAAAACTATTATCAATCGTGATTACGAAACTTTCACTGGTAAGATGCTTGAACGCTATTTTAAGCGTGTGCTTATTGATAGCAAAGCCTACACACGTATAGGAAGCTGGTGGGATCGCAAAGGAGAGAATGAGATTGATATTGTTGCCGAAAATGAATTGAATGATGAGGCTGTATTTATTGAGGTAAAGCGAAAGGAGGTGAATTTTGATGCTAATGTTCTTAATGAGAAAGTAGCTGCTTTTATTCGTGCTACCGGCAAGTTTGAGGGTTATACAATATCGCAAAAAGGGTTGTCGATGACTGATATGTAGTAGCAATTTTTAGAATTTCCTTTAAGTTTTTTTGTTGTGATTGCAATATGCGGACTTGTTTTGAATATCAAAATGAGTCCGCATTTTTTTTGGAGTATTTAGGCAACTTCCCAAAATTCCACGTTCTAGGAAATTGAATTGATTGCAGAAAGAACTTTTGCCTTGTTGACTTCGTCGATGTTGCTATCGCTCGAAAGAACTAATGCTTAGGCATTGCTCTTAACTCGCTTAATCGCAACGTTTGCGTTTTTTTGCCGAAATCTTTCTATTTCTTTTGGAGTCGCATAGCTCGCTATGATGGGTCAAAAGAAAGTAGAAATCTTTCTAGCAAAAATTCGCAAATCACTTGCAAAGCAATTTTTAGAAATTGCCTAAAGTAAGATAGATAGAAACTCTATCTTAAAACGGAAATAGATAAGATATCTGATAGTTTGAAATATTCGGCTTATTATATTCAGCAAGGTTGTGGAAATAGGATGTGTATGATATTCAATGTGTCATTGGATTTTATGAAGCATATCGGTTTTGAGTATGAGCGTAGTTCGTTTTTATTTGCTTCGTTTTTAGATGATGGTTTTTGATGCCAATATTTTGTAAAAGAGAATAAAAATGAGCCATCGTTTAAATGGAATCCATATATAGAAATGGAATCTTGGCATAATAGTATGGCTGTAGATCAGTGTAGCTGCTATAGGATTACACATGTTGGAATAAATGATTTTGAGCTATCTATACCACAGTCGATTCTTGAAAATATAAATGCCGCTATAGAAATAAACCTTGGAAAAGAATATGATAAAAATCGATTCGGGAAAGATATTAATATGGTAGGTTGGGGTGACTTGGCTTTTAGGATAAAAGCTAATAAGCATTTGCAGGGGATAGACATATCGAGGTTGTAATTAAATTGTCCATATCTTATATATCTCTTACACTGAAAAAAAGTTTCCACGTAACTTGTATACCAAAAGTGCCATACTTTTGACCTGAAAGTATGGCACTTTTATATTGTAACTCGCGTGGTTTTGATGCCTAAGTGAGGTTGTTTTGCCGTAAAGGATATTTTTATACTGATAATTTTGTCAAGAAATTCCACCAGCGGTCGGGAATTTCGTTGTTTAGTGCTTTTTGGTAGTCGTTGTAGGAGCAAGGTACTAGCAGATGTCTGGAGTATTTTTCCTTCATGCTTTCGTCGCAAGGTATCTCTATCCACCAACGGTCGGATTTTTTACTCTTATAGAATATTAGCTCCATAGTGTCGTCGTTTAGCGGCACAGTGTAGCGTTTGTAATTTTGCTTGTCTATGTATGGGAAGTCCGACATGCGACTGTAGAAGCCTTCTATAAAGTACCATATAGCGTGAGCCACTAGATGAGCCGTCTGTCCGTTGTTCTCGAATTTCGGATTCAGTTCGAAGAATCCTATGGATGAAAGTTTGTCGCTCATGCCGGCGTAGCGTGCTATCTGGCACACCTCTTCGCCGTAGAAACCATGTGGCGATGGGTTACCGTTGGCAGGTGCGTCGCTTTGTCTTATGGCTCCAACGTCAATGTTCACCATGTCGGCGTTTCTTACTAGTGGTTCCACTTCCTCCATGTCGCTACGTATAATTCCCAAACGGTAGGTGTCGAAATGTAGGTCGTCCATCAGCGTTTGCAGATTCTTGTCTACGAAGTAAGACTGATAGCCAACGAGAGTGTAGTTGAATAGGAAGTTGGGCTGCGAAAGCACAATCTCGCTAAGGTATGAGCGAGAGGTTACACCATCCTTTTCGCTACCTATGTCGAAGCGAGGGTCTACGGTGAAGATATTTATTATTTGACCTTGCTTTTCGTAGGCTTTGTATATAGCATACACTAGTTCTTGGCTGCCACCAAGTATTATAGGAGTTATATTCAGATGAAGCAGTTCGGCTACTACTTCTATAGTGGCATAGTAGGTGTCTTTTGGGGTGTTCCCCATTTCGATGTTGCCCAAATCCACCATCTTCATCTCGTAGGTAGGTATGGATAGGTCGTATAGTTTTTTTCTTATTTCGTTGGGGGCATTTTTGCACCCGGCATTGTTTATGGACTTCCTATCTTCCTTTATTCCCAAAAGGGCAAGACGTGCTTTTTTTATGTCGGGGATGTTATCTTTTTGGCTATAGGTAACTATCTTGTTGCCCATTCTGGGCGAAAATTCGTCGTAAGTAAAGTTTATTTCTTCTAGGCTAACAGGCTCTAAATA
>JAFZEK010000266.1 GCA_017560705.1 Bacteroidales bacterium
AATTCCATGCTTTGGAAAATAAATTATCTGTACCAGAGAAAATATTTTACATAGGGAAGAAAAATATTTTCTCTCGAGGATGGATTTTTTTTCGTCTACTATCTGTAGGAATATTTGTGTAGGTAGCGTTAAATGAGGAGTAAAGGTGTAGGGGAAAATAGCTTTATGTTGTGTATTATGTTTTGGGCAATAGGAATTTGACTGCTTAGTGTCGTTGGTAGGCATATATGTCGGGGATTATGGTTTTGTTAGCCGTATGGAATAAAAAAAGAGAACTTCTTGGATTTTTATTTCCACAGAAGTTCTCTTGTGTAATATGTGTTTGGGATAACTATCCTATGCTTCGGAGGTTAGTTTGTGGAAGATTTGTTCCAAATTATTTTCGTCGTTTTTCTTTATGGTAAGAACCATAAGGTTATTATTTACAGCCCATTTGAAGATGTCTTCTCTTATATCTGTAGCCTCAGGAGTAGTTATAGTGTAAGAGTTTTTGCCGTTTGAAACAATTTTGTCTATGCTTTGAACCTGTTGTTTCAATGCTTTTGTGTCTATTTCTTTGTCAAATTCTACGATGTACTGATTGTAGTTTTTCAGCATGTATTGTAGTTTTTCAGTTTTATCGTCGGCTACTATTTTTCCCGAGTTTATAATTATCACTCTGTTGCACACTGCTTCTACTTCTTGCATTATGTGGGTAGATAGCATTATAATCTTTTTCTTGCCTACGTTTTTTATTAGTTGTCTTATTTCTTCAAGTTGGTTGGGGTCCAAACCTGTTGTAGGTTCATCGAGTATAAGAATTTTAGGGTCGTGGATAAGAGCCTGTGCTATGCCTACTCTTTGTCGATAACCTTTGGAAAGTTGGCCTATTTTTTTGTTGGCTTCTTTGGTCAAGCCTGTAAGTTCTATCATTTCTTCTACTCGTTGTTTTTTATTCTCGATGTCGTAGATTCCAGCCACAAATTCCAAAAACTCGCGAACGTACATTTCTAAGTATAGAGGGTTGTGTTCGGGCAAATAGCCAATGTTTTTTCTTATTTCTAGAGGGTGTTCGAAGATGTTGTGGTTGTATACGTTTACATTTCCCGATGTAGGTGGAATGAAACATGTTATTATCTTCATAAGTGTGGACTTTCCAGCACCGTTAGGGCCTAGTAGACCTATGATTTCACCTTCATTGATGGTGAAACTTACATTGTCTAGTGCTTTTTGAGTTCCGTAGAGTTTGCTTATATTTTCAACGTGTATTGCCATAGTGTTTTAGTGAATAATGTGTTTTAAAAAACTGATACGTTAATGTAGCGTTTGGGGTTGGCTTTTATGTCATTTATCAGTGAGTCCAAACTTTTTGTGGATTTTTCGAGGTTGTAGTATAGTTTGTCGTCGTTGATTAAAAGTCCAAGGTTGCCGTTTCCTTTGTTTATCTTGTTCAATGTAGTAGACAATGCTTCCAACGATGTGTTTATATCTGTCATTATGTTTGATATATTGATGGAAGCTAAGGTGTCGCTTATCTTGGCGAAATTGTTGATTATTAGCGATAGGTTTTCATCGTTTTCATCAAGTGTTTCCGACAAGTTTTTGATGTTGTCTACAATTGCATGTATCTTTTCTTTTTCGTTGTTGGTTATTCCGTTTATTTCGGCAGATAATTCAGCCAAGTTGCTTGCCGCAGTATTTGTTTTTTGGAGTATGGATGCAAATTCTTGTTGATTATCCTTGTTCAGGATAAGGTTCAAGGATGCAGTTATTCCGTCGATATTGTTTACAATATTTTCGAGCTTGGAGCTGTAGGGGTTGAACATTTTCTTTACTTCGTCAAACATGTCGCCACTGTTTTTGGATATCATTGTATCGTTGTTGCTCAGCATAGTAGAAGCATTTCCTACTATAATTCTCATGGCTTTGGAGCCAAGGATGTCGGAGCTATAAACTTCGGCAACGGAGTTCGATGGAAGTTTTATTTTCGCAGGTATTTCAAACGAAACAAGAAAAGTTTTCATTTGAGAATCCATTGGTTGGATATTGTTCACTTTGCCTACTTTCATGCCGTTGATGAATACGTAGCTCGTGGGCAAAAGTCCATTGATATTGCTATATTTTGCATGGTATTCGCATTCTTTGTTGAAAAGGTTTTTCCCTTTCAAAAAGTTTATCCCCCACACAAGTATTGCAATCGAAAAGACTCCAATGAATCCTACCATTGCTTCTGTTCTTATTTTCATTTTGACTTGGTTATATTTTGTATTGTTTCAAGTTAATGTTGTTTGCTGTTATTTGTTCTTTTTGCTATCAATTATTTTTTTTGCTTCATAGCCTGTTATGCGTTTTCCTTTGTAGAAGGGTACGATAAAAGCATCTTTGAATCCTTTTGCTTTAAGCTCGCTTGCTATTCCTTTGGCCGATTCTATGTCAGCTACTCTGCCTTTGGTGTATCGTATTGTGCCGTCTTGGGAGTAGTATTCATATCCTGTTACTCCTTTTAAAGCAGGGTCGTTTTCGGGCAGTTTGCTCTTTACTACAAGGAATTGTACTCTGTATTCCACATCGTTCGATGGTGCTTCTTCTTTCTTTTCTGTTTTCTTTGAAGTAGCTTTGGTTTCTGTTTTTCCTTGTGCTTCTGTTTTTTCGTTCTTTTTGTCGGAGCCGATTACATTTACAACAACATCAATAGGTTTTTGATTGTTTATGCTATTGTTGTCTGTGTTATTTTCTTTTGCTATTTCTTGTTGTTTTTCTTCTGATTCTTGTTTTTGAGGAGTAATAGATTTTTTATTTCTCTTTGGTGCGGGTATTTCTACAAGAGTGCTACCTTCTTCGGATGCTTTGTATTGAGCAAAGGCTGAAGCTATGCAGTATACGTATTCGTTTTGTCCTTCTTCGGTCATCATGTATTCTTCTTCCTTTGGATTAGATATGAAGCCTATTTCGGTTAAGACTGCAGGCATAGAAGTCTTATAAAGAACGAATAATTCGCCTTGTTTCACTCCGCGGTCAATAGTTTTTATTCTAGATTTGTACTGTTTTTGGATGTATTCGGCAAAGTTTAGACTTTTCTCAAGGAAAGCATTTTGGTATAGGGTAAACATGATGTAGCTTTCGGGAGAATTAGGGTCAAAACCTTGATATTCGGAATTGTTTTTATAGTCGGCCTCTAGTAATATGTCGGCATTTTCAGTTCTAGCAACTTCCATATTGGCTTTGCTGGTAGATAGTCCCATTACAAAAGTTTCAGTTCCCGAAGGGTCTTGTTTTCTGTGAGAGTTGGCATGTATGGATATAAAAAGGTCAGCTTTTGCACGATTGGCCATTTTGGCACGTTCTGCCAAGTCTATATCCACATCGGTTTTGCGGGTATAAAGAACTTTTACATCTTTGAAATTAGATTCAATAACCTTTCCAAGTTTTAATGCAACGGAGAGGGTAATATCTTTTTCTTTGGATTTTTTTCCTATGGCGCCGGGCTTTCTTCCACCATGTCCAGGATCAATCATTATAGTTTTTACCTTTCCGAGCTCTCTTTTTTGCGAAAATGCACATCCAAAAATGAGAAAAAGAGCAATAAATGAGCAAAATAAACGTTTCATATTCAATAATATATATTTTTTATTTAGAAAATTGCTATAATAATCATATTTTTGCAGTTCAATTTGCAAAGATACGTTTAAATTTTTATATTTTGCATATCAGACGATTAAATAAAACATACATAGTCAAAAATGCCCTATGCATTGCGGCATTTCAGCTGATGACATCTTTTTCATCGGCCTCTGCATTGGTTTGTGTTCCAAATACAAACGAATCTGCTCATATTTTATTGAGTTCAGAAAAAACTTTTCAACAAAAACGTGGTTTACAACTTGAGAAAGACACGGTCAGGGATGGAAAGAAAAAAATGGGTAGGAACAAACATGCCAATATGGTAGTGTCTACCCCAAAAACTTTGAACGATACTGTAGCTATTATTCTCGACACTGTTGTTCGACCTACTGATTCATTGAAAGAGTTGCCTCTATCAAAGAATGCTATTACCGATGTGGTAAAGTATAAAGCATTGGACTCCATTGCTATGGAGCCTGATTCTAAGATGGCATTCATTTACAAACATGGTAATGTGGAGTATCAAGACTTTACATTGAAAGCCGATGATATATCGGTTGATTTTGATGAGCAGGTTTTGAATGCTAAGGGCATGCCAGATTCTTTAGGCAAGATAAAGGGTAAACCATTGTTTGTGCAAGGTAAGACTGAATACAATGCCAATACGATAGCCTATAACATAAAGAGCCAGAAAGGAATTATAAGTGGTGTGATAACTCAGGAGGGTGAAGGCTTTTTGCATGGCGACAAGGTGAAGAGAGCAAATGATTCTATCATGTACCTAAGTAGTGGAAAATTTACCACTTGCAATCATGCACATCCTCATTTTGCTTTGGAGTTTTCTAAGTCCAAGCTTATAACGAATGACAAAATAGTCACAGGGCCAGCATATTTAAGTATTAGCGATGTGCCTACACCGCTAGTTCTTCCATTTGCTTTTTTCCCTTTTACTAAGGGGCGGTCATCGGGAGTTATAATACCCTCGTATGGTTGGGCTGATAATAGGGGATTTTACTTGCGAGGAGGTGGGTATTATTTTCCGATAAATGACTACGTGGATTTGTTGTTAGCAGGTGATATATATACGAATCTTAGTTGGGCTATTAATCCCAAAAGTAATTACTACAAAAGATACAAGTACAAAGGTGTATTGGATTTGCGATACGAGAAAACAAAACTAGGAATAAAAGGAACTGATTCTTATAGCGAGTTCGGAGATTTCAAATTTGCTTGGAATCATCAACAGGACCCGAAAGCTAATCCAAACTCTAGATTTTCGGCAAATGTAAATTTGGTGAGTAGGAACTATTCTAAGTGGACATCTAACACCAACGATTATTTCAACAGTACGACTAATTCAAGTATTGCATATTCCACAACGCTTGGGAGCTACTTTAATTTGTCGGCAAATATTGGCGAATCGTACAACATAAACACTCGACTTGTCGAGCTTAAGCTGCCTTCTGTATCTTTGAGTTCATCGCAGTTTTATCCTTTCCGCAGAAAGAATCCTAAGGGAGGCTATAAGTGGTATGAAAACATATCTCTTTCTTATGTAATGAATGCTCAAAATAATGTTTCGACCTACGACTCTCTACTTCTTACCAATGATGTCTTCAAGGCAATGAAAGCAGGAATATCTCATAATATTCCAATCTCTAGCTCTGTGAAAGTGTTGAAATATTTCAATTGGACAAATAAAGTGACATATAACGAACGTTGGCATTGGAACACGATAAGAAAGGATATAGACCCGATGACTAATAAACCTATAGTGGATACTGTTTCGGGCTTTAGAACCAATCGTGATGTAACCTTTAATTCGGCATTGAATACAAGGCTTTACGGTATGTTCAATTTCAAGAAAGGATACGTTAAAGCTATAAGACATGTGATAAATCCCTCGTTGACGTTCAATTTTCGTCCGGATTTTGGAAATCCAAAGTATGGATTTTGGCAGACGTATACCGATACAATGGGTATGGAGTATAGATATTCAATATTTGAGCAAAGTTTATATGGCGGTCCATCATACGGCAAAACAGGGAATATTGGTTTCAGCATAAGTAATAACTTGGAAATGAAAGTCACTTCCAAGAAAGATACTGTAACAGGAGTGAAAAAGATAGTTCTTATAGAAGACTTAAGATTGGCAATGTCGTATGATATGGCAAAAGATTCATTGAGATGGTCTTCTTTGGCTGTAACTGGAAGAACTACATTGTTCAAAAGTTTGGTTATCAATTATAGCGGTTATTTTATTCCATACGCATTGGATGAGAATGGAAATATGACCAATCAGTTTTTGTGGGAAAAAGAACGAAAATTCTTTAAACGACAAAACTCGCAGTGGAATATGCAGCTCAATTGGAGTGTGAACTCTACTACGTTCAAAAAAGATGACGTTGGTAAAAATACAGCAGGAACTGTGCCTACGAATGAAATGATAATGAGTCCATTCAATAATCCTAATCAAATGTTGGGTAATGTGGTGGATTTTTCTGTGCCTTGGAATTTCTCATTGGCATACACACTCAGCTTCGTAAGCCAATATTATGCTAACATAATGAATTATGAAAGTGATGTAGTTCAAACACTGTC
>JAFZEK010000035.1 GCA_017560705.1 Bacteroidales bacterium
CCTCGGCACAGGCAAGCTCAACGACCTCGTACGTGAAGCAATGAAAAAAGCAGGCATCACACGAGTAGTCACCACAGTCAACCCACGCACCAAACAACCAGAGCAGCATCCGATATGCGACGTCGCCAGCTCACACATGGCCAGACGAACCTTCATCGGCAACCTATATAAAAAGGTAAAAGACCCGAACCTCGTCGGCAAACTCTCAGGCCACTGCGAAGGCTCAAAAGCATTCGCCCGCTACCGCGACATCGACGACGACATGATACGAGAAATGACCAACCTATTGGACTAACAAAAGGCCGGAGCAATCCGGTCTTTTTCAATAATATACAGTATCTTTGCAAAAAGCATGAGCCATGGATCACCAACAAGCACAAAACATACTAGCCACATTAAAATCCTACTCAGCAACAGCTGAAGACGCCCTCATAAACCTCGGTAAATACGACTACAGAGAAGAAGCAAACCAATGGCACAACGACGCCCAGCCAAAACTCCTCGAACCCGAACACCCAACCCTCAGAGGACTATACTATAAACTCGCCCACCACATCATCACAATCCCCTGCTATCCCCACAACATCGAACGAGATAGCCAGATAAGCCGTGCAAACATCGAATCATTCGTAAACTATCTGACAGTAAGCAACGACACCCTCACTGCCGCTGCCTTCAACCGCATAGCAATAGAACCAATCCAAGACATAGCCAAAGCCTTCAAAGAGCTAAACCTCCAAAATGAAGCTCGCATCCTAAACAACATATACGAATTCGCCTACGGCATACGCAAATGGTATAAAGCAGCCAAATGCAACCCTGGCACCCCAATCAACATCACCCTCGAACTCAACTACGACCAGGTCACCCCACAAGAACAATCCGCAGACGCAGGATTCAAAACCTTCACAGACCTCTTCAAACCAACCTGCAACTACACCACATCCGACAAACGTGCCCTCTACAACGCACTCAAAGCCATATACGACACAAACGACGAAAAAGTCGCAGACAAAATCGTCATGGCAATCATACTCATATTAAGAAATAGGCCAACATTCAAAAAGCCATTCAGCGACACAGCAATAGGCACCTGCAAAAAGAAAACCTTTGCATCCATCGGCAAAACAGGTGCTTCAGTCAAAAGCTACACCGCCAACTCCCTCACCAAAGCCCCAAAGCTAACTGAGGAAACAGTGAAACAAGCAGAAAACATAATACGCACCGCTTTAGGCAAACCCAAACAAACCCTTTAGACAATTTTAGAAAGACCTACACTAACCGCTTGACAACCAAGCGGTTATTTTTATGCATAAAACTTTCTAAAACAATTCATTTAGGCAAATTGCACCCGTTCTCAAAACCCCCATCTTCGCAATCGGATTCATGAAAACAAGAATTATCGGCCGTTTTCATAATCAGACTGTCGAACAAGTGCGTAGACCGATAAATCCGCACCCAGGGACAAAACTTCCTAAAAAAACGAAAACAATGGAAGTTAACATCATAGAACTGGCAACCCAATGCCCGAATATCACAATATCCATC
>JAFZEK010000267.1 GCA_017560705.1 Bacteroidales bacterium
GACGATAAAATATTGGCGTTTGGAGAAATGAAGGATATGCCCAATATGTCTTTCGACAAAGAGATAGATGCCACAGGTCGTATGGTTTTCCCTTCTTTCTGCGACTCTCATACTCACCTTATATATGCAGGTAGCAGAGAAATAGAATATATCGACAAGATAAAAGGTTTGTCATACGAAGAGATAGCTCAACGCGGTGGTGGTATTTTGAACTCTGCAAAGCGATTGCAACAAGCAAGCGAAGATGAGCTGTACGAAGACGCAATGGCACGACTAAATGAAATAATAACTTACGGCACTGGTGCTGTGGAAATAAAAAGTGGCTACGGATTGACTACTGAAGCAGAAATGAAGATGCTAAGAGTGATACGCAGGCTGAAAGAAAATTCACCTCTAACTATTAAATCTACATTGCTAGGGGCTCATGGAGTGCCAATGGAATATCGTGGACGACAAGGGGAGTTTGTAGACGTGGTAATAAATGAAATGATACCACAAGCTGCTGCCGAAGGCCTTGCCGACTATATTGATGTGTTCTGCGACAAGGGTTTCTTTACAGTGGAAGAAACAGCAAGAATGCTTGAAGCAGGTGCAAAATATGGTTTGCGTCCTAAAATACATGCCAATGAAATGGCTTGTTCGGGTGGTGTGCAGGTGGGTGTAAAATATAATGCCCTTTCTTGCGACCACTTAGAATTTGTGGAAGATGCAGAAATTGAAGCATTCTTAAATTCGGAATGTATGCCAACAGTGTTGCCCGGTGCTGCATTCTTCTTGAATATGCAGTTGTCGCCGGTACGCAAGATGATGAATGCAGGTTTGCCAGTAGCTATGGCTAGTGATTTTAATCCGGGCTCGTCGCCATCTGGAAATATGCAGCTGATACTTTCTTTTGCCTGTGTGAACTATAGAATGACACCAGAAGAAGCAATCAATGCCACTACTATCAATAGCGGTTATGCCATGGGCGTGAGCAACGAACTAGGAAGCATAGCAGTAGGAAAAAGAGCCAATTTCTATATAACTAAGCCTATACCATCATACGAATATATGCCTTATTCTTACGGAAACAATAAGGTAGATATAGTTGTTTTAAATGGAAAAATAATAGACTAGAGTTTCAAAGAAAATAAAGGTTGCTGACACATGATGTTTTATCGAATAAAAAAGAAAGTACATGAAATAGCAGGCAAAGTATTTTTACTATTGTTTTTGTGTGTTGCTGTTTCGGTGCAGTGTCAGCTACCTGCTTCCAAACAACGAAAGACAGTTGGTTTGGTGCTGAGTGGGGGCGGAGCTAAGGGAGTGGCACACATTGGTGCTATACGAGCTTTGGAAGAAGCCGGTATACCTATAGATTATATTGCCGGCACATCGGCAGGTGCTATAGTCGGTGGTCTTTATGCCTCGGGTTACACAGTGGACCAGATAGAAGACATATTCTTGTCGGAAGAGTTCGACGACTGGATAAATGGTCGGATAGATGATGTTTATTCCTATTTTTTCAAGAAAGAAATTCCCAACCCTCGTTGGGTAGGTGTAAATATGGACTTGGATAGAGATGGGGTAAACTTTAAAATACCGTCGAGTTTGGTGTCGCCTGTGCTTATCGATTTTGCTTTTATGGAGATTTTTGCCGGTCCAACAGCAGTGTCTAAAGGTAATTTTGACAGTTTGTTTATTCCTTTTAGATGTGTTGCCGCCGACATCAACAAGCGGAAACCATTCTATTTCTCCAAGGGCGATTTGGGGTTGGCTATAAGAGCTTCTATGACATTTCCTTTTTATTTTAACCCTATAACCTACGACTCGGTATTGTATTTTGATGGTGGGCTATATGACAACTTTCCCATACAAAAGATGAAAGAGGATTTTTCGCCAGATATTATAATAGGTATAAAGGTGTCGGGCGAGTTTCCAGAAGCTAAAGAGGGTAATGTAGTTAGCTTAGTGCAAAGAATGGTAAGTATTGAAACGAATTATACGCTAGATAGTACCATTCGAGGGATAATATTAGAGCCAAAAGTGCCTGCTCTCCATGTTATAGATTTTAGCAACACTCCCGAAGTGATACAGATAGGCTACAACGAAGTAAAACATAATTTAGATACACTTAGAAAGTTGGTAACGGATTATGTGTCGCCTGTTGAAATAATAGAGAAACGAGCAAAATTCATAGCACGTCAGCCATTGCTTATCATAGATTCGGTGAATGTGAAGGGTGTAAATAAACACCAAACGAAATATGTGAAGAAACTATTGTCCATGAAGGATAATCATCATTATACTATAAGTTATATGCGGCGATCCTATCTTCGATTATTTTCGGATCCAAACATATTTTCGGTGCACCCTACTATAGTTTATGATTCTGCAAGCAACAACTACACTGTGACGTTGTACACGCAAATGAAAGATGCTATAACTGCTAATATTGGTGGTAATGTGTCGTTAGGGTCGCCTAGTCAGATATATTCTTATTTGGACTATAGGCATACAGGTGTCTTAACTTCGCAGATAGCTTCGAATCTGTATATAGGAAGATTCTATAATTCGGTGAATCCGTTTTTTCGTGTAGACTATCCTACGAAAGTGCCGTTCTACACAAAGGTGGAATACGTCTATAATGGGTGGAACTATTATGAATCATCGGTTTTATCATTTGATATAGAGCAACCAATCTATTTAAAACAGAGAGAACATTATTTTGCAGGTAGCATAGGTTTTCCTGTTGGACAATATGCAAAGATGTCGTTGAAGGTGTCTCAAAATTTTGAACATAGCCGATATTATCAGAACTTTACGCATATCAATTTTAATGATACGTCGGACTATACATCATTCAAACCTTTTACGGCTTCGTTGGCCTACGAACGGAACTTGCTGAATTATCCACAATATGCCACGAGTGGTATGTATTTTTTACTTAGTACTTCATACGTGTCGGGTATAGAAAGATTCAAAGCCAATGGCGTAAGGTTAGAATATGAAAAAGACCATAAATGGTTACAATTTAGAGCTAGATACAATGAGTACTTCAAGTTAGGAGTGGATTACTCGTTAGGTATATCTGCAGAGGGCTTTTATACTTTGGGGACAAAGAATCTTTTGTTCTATAATTATTTGGCGACGTTGTTACATGCCGATAATTATGCTCCAATAGTAGAACTTTCTCAGAATTTTATTCAAGAGTATCGTTCGTTTGAGTATATGGCATTGGGACTACAGAATGTGTATCACCTAGCAAAGAAAATACATCTCAGAGCAGAGTGTTACATTTATCAGCCCATAAGGGAGATATGTAGGAATGAAAACGATGAAGCATACTTTGGACCATATTTTGATAAACGTTATTTGTTAGCATCAGCAGGTATAGTTTATCATGCACCAATAGGACCTATAAGTTTGATGTTTAACTATCGACAAGAAGGACGAAATGAAAAACGACAAATATTCTCAGTGGTAGGAACTGTAGGTTTTACATTATATAACAAGAGAGTAACAGAACATTAGAAAAGATGATAAGAATAGAAAATATACATAAATCTTATGGAAACGTTCAAGTTTTGAAAGGAATAGACTTGACGGTGAATAAAGGCGAATTAATATCGGTGGTAGGAGCATCGGGAGCTGGTAAAACCACATTGCTACAGATAATAGGAACATTGGAAAAGCCTGATAGTGGCAACGTGTTGATTAATGATGTGAACGTAAATGAGCTATCTGAAACTAAATTGGCTGCATTCCGTAATAGTAATATAGGATTTGTGTTTCAATTCCATCATTTGTTGCCAGAGTTTACAGCGTTGGAAAATATACTAATGCCTGCTATGATAAAAGGTGCCGACAAAAGTGAGATGGAAGCAAAAGCCCAACAGCTGATGCAGTTTTTGAAAATAGATCATAGAGCTACACATAAACCATCAGAGCTTTCGGGTGGCGAGCAGCAGAGAGTGGCAGTGGCTAGAGCGTTGATAAATACACCTTCGGTAGTATTAGCCGATGAACCTTCGGGTAATTTAGATTCCAAGAATGCTAGAGAGCTACATAGCCTATTCTTTGATTTGAGAGAACAATATAACCAAACATTTATAATAGTAACACACAATGAAGAGTTTGCAGAAATGGCAGACCGGAAAATATTAATGAGAGATGGAAAGAGAGTCGAATAGTAAAAAAGTAAACCAACAAGTTATATATGGTCTTCATCCTGTGATGGAGGCTATAAAATCAGGTAAAGAGATAGACAAGGTGCTTATACAGAATGGAGCATCGGGAGCATTGATAAGCGAGTTAAGAGGAATGGTGAAAGAGTATAATATCCCATTTCAATTTGTGCCTATTGAGAAACTGAACAGAACTACTCGCAATGGTAACCATCAAGGAGTAGTAGCTGTAATATCACCAATAAATTATTTCTCCATCATGGATTTGATACCAACAATACAAGCAGAAGGTAAAGTGCCATTTATACTTATGTTGGATAAAGTGACAGATGTAAGGAATTTAGGGGCTATAGCAAGAACAGCAGAGTGTGTTGGTGCAGATGCTATAGTGGTGCCTACACATGGTAGTGCAGCTATTAATGATGATGCTATAAAGTCGTCATCTGGTGCTTTACTTCGTGTGCCAATATGTAGAGAAGATAATTTGAAAACCGTTATAAATTTTGCTAAGCAGTCTGGATTGCAAGTGTGTGCAGCAACAGAAAAAGGTTCTGTTAATTACATTCAAGTGGATTTTACATTGCCTACTATGCTTATAATGGGAGCTGAGGATACAGGAGTATCTAATGAGTATCAAAAGATGAGTAATGTAAAGGCAAAATTACCGTTGAAAGGTAATGTGGAGTCGTTGAATGTGTCGGTAGCAGCAGGTGTATTTATGTACGAAGTGTTGCGACAAAGAGAAATAGGAAATTAGCTAAAACGGAGTTATAAACCAAAAAAGTTTTGCTTGTTCCTTTATAGTGGGCAAGTCTTAGATTTATGTATAGGCAACTTCTAAAAATTGCTTTGCAAGTGATTTACGGAATTTTCTTGAGAAGATTTCTACTTTCTTTTGATTGAGCATAGCGGGCTATGCGATTGAAAAAGAAATAGAAAGATTCCAAGAAAAAACGTAAAGCACGCAA
>JAFZEK010000036.1 GCA_017560705.1 Bacteroidales bacterium
GTCGTGTCTTTTTCGCCCGACAATGAAGAAATTTCATTTGGAACATATACCGGCGACACCGAATCCATAGTAGAGGAAAGTTTTCTTGGTGTTTTAAATTCATAATCAGTATTTCTAAACAACTCTTCGGGCAAGTGTTCAAAGAAATCGAATATACCCGTCTGACGTGGCATAAGCATCCCTAGAGTAGTATAATCCAACACCAAGGAGACACATTGGTGATTAGGGTCGCGATACAACCATTCGGAGAATTTTGAAGCCGTAAGCGGAAAACCACTCCAATAATGATTGGAAAATCGAATACTTATATCATCGCTCAAACTTTGATTCCGAAAGAAAATTTTCAAGTTTCTACACACTGGATTGTAATATAAGTAATTAGGGCTACGCCAACCTAATACATGCTTAGCACCCTCTGTTATCACCGACCGAAATCCCATTCTAGACAACATCTCGCCAATATAGTCGGCATAAACAAGTCCTGTGTTTACGAAAGTTACAGGCTCATAGCCAAACAATCTGTTCACCATATTATAGTGCATAGCTATCTGTTGCCGAAATTCATCGCTGCTCACCATAGAAGCCAACGAATGATAATAGGGCGTAGATGTAATTTCTACGCAGCCTGTATCCACTAGCTTTCTGAAGCTATCCAACACCTGAGGTGAATAATTTTCCAACATCTCAAGCAACACACCCGAAAGTGTAATAGAAAAGGTAAAACGTCCTTTATATTTATCTATCATACGAAAGAACAAATCGTTGGCCGGAATGAAACACTCATCCACAGCCTCACGCACCATGTCTTGAGTTTTGGCTAAATCATAATAATCATGACTCACCCCTACATCGAAAAAATGATACCTCCGATAAGCATAAGGCAAATGTGCCACAAAATTCAAACATATTGAACTCATAGGGAAAAATCTTTTATTTTGTTTCTAACTTATTAAGCCTTCACATCTAGCATTTGACGATAAGTCGTAAGAACCCTCCTAGCAGCTTCGTCCCACGTAAGATGTTTTAAATCGCCGTCGCTTCTATTTATCAGTATTTTGCTCAAAGGCTTGTAATGCAGCAAAGCATTAATAGCATCTGCCATTGCATCCACATCCCAAAAATCCACCTTCAAAGCACTCTCTATCACCTCGCCGGCTCCCGACTGATTAGATATTATTATTGGAACGCCAGCATCCAACGCCTCCAAACTAGAAATACCAAAAGGCTCACTCACCGACGGCATGACATATACATCCGAAATGGACAACATCTTATCCACCTGCTCGACATTCAAGAATCCTGTAAAATGAAATCTATCGGCAATACCTAGCTGACACACCTTTTCCACCATTTTCCGTTGTAAATCGCCACTACCGGCCATCACAAAATGAACGTTAGAATCTCTTTCCAACACCTTATGAGCTGCCTCTACAAAATATTCAGGCCCTTTCTGGTATGTGATACGACCTAAAAAGGTTACAATCTTCACATCGGCTATCGGTGAATAATGTCGTTTTAGCACGCCTTTCCTTTCCAATCCATTATGCACAACTACAATCTTATCCGCAGGCTGCCCATAATGTTTCACTAGTATGGACTTCGTAAGCTCGCTAACGCAAATAATCTTATCGGCTTCGTCCATACCCCATTTTTCTATATCATAAACCTTTGTATTCAC
>JAFZEK010000268.1 GCA_017560705.1 Bacteroidales bacterium
CTGTAGCACGAAAAACATTTACTTCCGCTCAGCCTATTTTATGGTACTATTGGATGCGTTGAAATTAGATATTTGTAACTAATATAATAACGAATCTGGATGAGAAGCTTATAGTTGGGCTATAGAATACCATTGATGCAACTGCCGTAAAAGTTTGGTTTTGCCAATTTGCAGCCAAATGTTGCAGAGCTTGCATAAAACAACAAAAAGGTAGAAACTGTGGGGTTTCTACCTTTTGTTGTTTATCGGCGTATAAAAAATCTACAAACTTACTATTTCTAAACCTATAGATACTCTAGGAATGATAATGGAAGATACACATTTTCAAGTTCTAGAGCCTTGGCAAAGAGTGGTGCTATTTCGTGGTCTTTAAAGCCGGCAATGCCACAACCTATGCGAGTTACGAGGAATTTATATTGCTTGTTTTCCTTAGCAAAGTCGATAAATTCGTCTACGTAGGGTTTTATGTCGTCCACACCGCCGTGCATAGTAGGGATGGCGTATGTTTTGCCGTGCAAGCCTACACCTTCGTTCCACACTGCACCAAATTTCTCGTAAGCTATTAGAGCAGCACCACCTCCGTGGTGACCTTGTAGGTTGCTTCCGAAAACGAAAATCTCGTTGTCGGAGAGGCTGTTTATGAAACGTGGCGACACACGTTCGTAGTTTTGGCTACTCTTCATCGTCCAAGAAGCGTTTTAAAATAGGTGCATAGCTGTCAATTCTGCGGTCGCGGAAATAAGGCCAATGTCTTCTGTAAGAGTCATTTTCGTTCAAATCTAGTTCTTCCACGTGAAGAGCTTCGTCGAAATGAGGTGCTTGATATTTCAATGCACCGAAAGCATTGGTAATGAACGAGCCTCCCCAAAACTGCATTTCACCTTCCATTCCGGTGCGGTTTACGGACACTACAGGTAAGCCGTTGGCAACGGAATGTCCGCGTTGTATGGTTTGCCATGCGTTGTATTGTTCGATGTTTGTGGCTTCGTCTTGCGATGTTGCCCAACCGATGGCTGTGGGGTAGAACAATATGTCGGCACCTTTCATGGCTGTTATGCGTGCTGCTTCAGGATACCACTGGTCCCAGCAGATGAGCACTCCAATTGTTGCATATTTGGTTTTGAACACTTTGTAGCCCAAGTCGCCGGGGGTAAAGTAGAACTTTTCGTAGTAGCCGGGGTCATCGGGGATGTGCATTTTGCGATATTTGCCTAGGTAGGCACCGTCGGCATCTAGCACTGCTACAGTGTTGTGATATAAGCCTTCGGCACGTTTTTCGAACAGCGAAGCCACGATAACAACGTTTAGCTCTTTGGCTAATGCCGAGAATGCTTCTGTGCTTGGTCCGGGAATACTTTCGGCCAAAACAAAGTTGTCGTAGTTTTCTTCGTCGCAGAAGTAGAGGGAGGCAAACAGCTCTTGCAAGCATATTATTTGAGCTCCTTGTTGTGCCAACTCTCTCACTTTTAGCATTGCTTTGGCTATGTTGGCTTGTTTATCTTTTTCGCATGTAAGTTGGGCTAGGCCCACTTTTACTTTTCTATTGTTCATATTAATGTTTTGTTTTTTTTCGTCTATTACTAATTTGTTGTAGGAAGTGTGTGGGTTCTTATTTTGCTTCTTCCTTTATTTTGAAAGCTAGGAAGATGAGGTATATTATAGCTAGCACTAGTATGCTCAATGCTCCGTTTTGGGTGTTGCCAAAAGCACGAGTGGCAGCCGTCATCAGTGGTGGCACTATGGCACCGCCCACGATACCTGTAACCATCAATCCCGATATTTCGTTGGCTTTGTCGGGGCGTATACGCATTGCCATCGAGAAGATGATGGAGAAAATGCTCGAACACGAGTAGCCTAATGCTCCGATAAATACTAGAATGACTATTTTATTTTGTACTAAGAATAGCGGAAGCATGAATACCAATGCTCCTATCATGTTTATTTTGAAGTATTTCATAGTATTCATTTTGGTAAGTACTGCCGCACCCACAAAGGCTCCTACTGTTCGGCATAGGAAGTATACGCTAGGGGCATACGACACACTTTGTATGTTTTCGTGTAGCGTAGGGTCTAGTCCTAAGCGTTCTAGTAGTAGTTTCACCGACACCATGTTGATGCCCACATCTACGCCTACCACTGCTACAATGCCTAAGAATAGCAGTAGTATGTTCTTATTTCCAAGTAGCGAGAAGGCTTCTTTGATGGAAGTGGACGATGCTTTCTCTTCTCTTTCTACCGGGCTAAGCATAAGCCACAAGCCCGATAGCAGCACTATACATGCAAATATTGGGAAAATGTATTGCCAGTTGCCCAAATGCAGCAATGCAAAAGAGGCTATGAACGGTCCGCAGAAGGAGGAAACGGCTTTAAGCACCTGCCCGATGGTGAGCGAGCTGGTAAGCATTTCGCCTTTCACAAAGTTGGATACCAATGGATTTAACGACACTTGAAGTATGGTGTTGCCTATGCCTAGAAGGGCAAAAGCTACGAAACACGTCGTCAAATTGTACGACACGAAAGGGATAATCATGCCAAAAAGGGTTACGCCCATGCTAAGTAGCACGGTGTTCTTTCGGCCTATGCGGTTCATGATGGATGCCGAAGGTATGGCAAGCAGTAAGAACCACAAAAACACCATGGATGGTAAGAATCCCGACACTTGTTCGGACAAGCCAAAATCGGCTTTCACAAATTCAGTGGCTATGCCCACCACGTCCACAAAGCCCATAACGAAGAAGGCGAAAAAGACGGGCAGCAGTTTAAGTATGTTTACTTTTTTCATCGTATACTATCTATATATAATATGTATGTTTTTTTTGGACTGTTTATTTTTCGTTTTTGAGCAAAGCGGCAGCCCCAAGTATGGCCACATCGTTGGCATTCAGTTCGGATATGCGTATATCCACCTTGCCTTGGTATATGTTCAGCAAGTTTTCTCTGAACGATTTTTCTAGAGGTTTTAGGAATACGTCGCCGGCTTTCAGCGGTCCACCCATTAGGAAGATAGCCTCGGGCGATGAGAACGTTACGGCGTTGGCACACGCCAAACCTAGCCAATAGCCTGTCTTTTCGAAGGTGAGCAAAGCCAGTTCGTCGCCGTTTTTAGCAGCTTCGCCTATCATTTGGCTAGTTATCTGTTCTTTAGCAACGGTGGATAAAGTGCCGTTGTAGTGCGGTGTGTTGTCGCGTAGCTCCACGAATGTTTGGCAAATGCCACGTGCTGAAGTATAGGCTTCCAAGCAACCTATTCTGCCACACGAACATGCAC
>JAFZEK010000269.1 GCA_017560705.1 Bacteroidales bacterium
ATTTTCACACCTCTGTTTTCAAGACTTTCGGCATAAATTGTTTTGCCTTCGAAGGCTGCATCCGACAATTTTCCGCTTATAGTGTATTCATTTTTAGATACACACGATGCCATGCATATAACAGCTGCCGGCAACACATACTTGTAAATACTAGTTCTTTTCATTTATTACTTACTGTTTGAAAATTACATTTTTGAAAATGCAAAATTACAAAGAAAAAACTGTATGAGCAAGTTCTTGATAATAAAAAGTGGAAAATAAGTGTGTTTTAATTTGTATTTATCGTTATTTCTTTATATCTTTGCAAGCCGATGATGGAGGTGTGTGGAATATATATATGTCTTCATAATCAGGCAACAAAATAATATAAACGAATTATATATATAATATGAAAAGGATAGCTTTATTAGCAGTTGCGATTTTGATGGTTTCGTGTGGTTCTAGCAATTCCGATGCTTTCAACGAGTTGGCAACAAAATATATGGCTTTAGAAAACGAATATTCAAGCTTGAAAGCCGAACACGAAAAATTGAAAGAAGAATATAAAGTGCTAGAAAACACTAAGGAAACTCCAGTGGTGGTGAATCAAAACAGTTGTTGCGGAGAGGCAGCAAGATTAAAACAAGCCATGAAAAAATCGCAAACACTGCTTGCTAAATTGAGAAATGATTTCAACGACTATCAGTCGGGCTTTGGAATTATAAATGTTATAGACATTGATAATAGAATCAAGGCATTAGAAAGAGAACTGCGTTAAAAGTTTTTGAATGAAGAAATGCTGTCGTTCCTCATGCATTTAGGTCAGTTGCTCAGCAGCAGAAATAGGCTATGAGGGTCTTCGCTTCCTATCTGCAAGAAAAGAAGATAGCGGGGCCAGAGGTGACTGTATTTTTTATTTTGACAAAAAAGAAAAAGTGCGTATCTTTGTAATAGTTTTGTCGCCGCCCTGGTAGGCATAACATGCAAAGAAAGAGATTTTTATAAAATAGTAAAGTAAAAACATATATAATGAATTACGATGTTATAGTAATAGGTAGTGGCCCAGGAGGGTATGTAGCTGCCATAAAATCGGCACAGTTAGGATTTAAAACTGCTGTTGTAGAACGCGAAAATTTAGGTGGAATATGCTTGAACTGGGGATGTATTCCCACCAAAGCGTTGCTAAAAAGTGCTCAAGTATACAATTACGTGTCTCATGCATCAAACTACGGAGTAGCTGCACAGCCCATCACTCCAGATTTGGAAGCAATGGTAACTCGTAGCCGTGGCGTTGCCGACACAATGAGCAAGGGCGTTCAATTCTTGTTGAAAAAGAATAAAGTAGATGTTATAGAAGGTGTTGGAAAAGTGAAACCGGGCAAAAAAGTGGAAGTAACTAATGCCCAAGGCGAAGTGGCTGAATACGAAGCTAATCATATTATCATAGCTACAGGTGCTCGCTCTCGCAAACTTCCTAACTTGCCTCAAGATGGCAAAAAAATCATAGGCTACAGAGAAGCTATGACATTGCCACAATTGCCTAAAACTATGGTAGTAGTAGGTTCCGGTGCTATAGGAAGTGAATTTGCTTTCTTCTATCAATCTATAGGTGTACAAGTTACATTGGTAGAATTTATGCCAAACATCGTGCCAAACGAAGACGACGACGTGTCGGCTCAAATCAGCCGTTCGTTCCGCAAGATGGGTATGAAAGTGATGACTTCTTCGTCGGTAGAAAAAGTGGATATAGATGGCGACGTATGTCATGTTACAATCCAAACAAAGAAAGGTACTGAAGTAGTGGATGCTGACGTAGTTCTTTCGGCAGTAGGTGTTATCACCAACTTGGAAAACTTAGGACTAGAAGAAGTGGGTATACAAGTGGAACGCACTAAGATAGTTGTAGATGACTACTACAGAACTAACGTAGAAGGATATTATGCTATAGGCGATGTGGTGCATGGTCCTGCCTTGGCTCACGTAGCTTCGGCTGAGGCTTTGGTGTGTGTAGAAAAGATAGCCGGCGAAAACCCAACACCTGTAAACTACAAGAACATACCTGGTTGTACTTACACTACTCCAGAAGTGGCTTCAGTGGGTATGACTGAAAAGGCTGCTAAAGAAGCTGGTTATGAAATTTTGGTAGGAAAATTCCCGTTCACAGCTTCAGGAAAAGCAACAGCTGCTGGTAGCAGAGATGGCTTCATCAAAATAATAATAGATGCTAAAACCGATCTTATTTTGGGTGCACACCTTTGTGGCGACAATGTAACTGAAATGATAGCAGGTTTAGTAGTGGCTCGTCAAAACGGTCTTACAGCTAAGCAAGTAGTTGGTTCAGTTCATCCTCACCCAACTTTGAGCGAGGCTATTATGGAAGCTATAGAACAAGCTTATGGTAAAGCTGTACATTTGTAATAGACAAGGTAAAAGCGAAAAATAGATAAATTTACTAGTTTTATCATTGATAATTACAGTTATGGAAACGGGGTTGTCTAGCTAAGACACCTCGTTTTTTTGTGGTTATGTTCAGAGCGATTGTAAAATATGAAAATAGGGGAAAGCTGTTGTTGTATAAGGGGATGAAATTGTACTACATTGGTAAAGGGTATAAAAAAACACGTTGAAAAAAGAAGTTTTTCAACGTGTTTATAAAGAATTTCGAACAAATTCTCAAAGGATATTATGTTGTGTATATTACCAATTTAATATCTTCATAAAGTCATAATCTTCAGGATTGTCTACGTATTTTTTAGCTTCTTCGTAATCCTTAGGAGTTATGTAGTCCATAATGTCCTCTATGTAAGATTGAACTTTGTTGGTCGAAACGTTTACAAGTCTTGGTGGAATTTTGCCAGTAGTAGGGTCTTGAATATCTTTCAAGAATAGAGGCGAAATGTTTCCAATATGGTCTACGTAAACCATACATCCAGTGTTGCCTTCTTTAAATAGTTTGTATACACCCATTCCTAATAGAGAACAATAAGTAAGGTCGTAGGCTATAGGAGTATGACAACGAATTTCGTATCCTATTTCAACAGGTCTACTTTTTACTTTTAATTTAAGTTCACGGTTTGCTTCTTCAAGCATATTGTTGAAAATATGAGCCTTAGAAACTTTGCCCAATTCAGGGTGTCCGTGGTCGTCATAGCTGAAGTTTACTCCAGTTTTGGCTAGTTCAGCATCGCTTAGTTCGTGGAACACACCTTCGCTTATCATAGCAGCACCATAGTTGATACCCATTATTTTACGTTTTATGATGGAGGATATAACTAGGCGGATGATTTTATCTAGAGTTATAGTAGTTTTATTGAAAAATTCGGGAATAATTACCATAGGGTAGTGGCAAGCTCCGGCTATTCCCATAGCTAAGTGACCAGCACTGCGACCCATTGCAGATACTACGAACCAGTTTTCGCTAGTACGAGCATCTTCCATTACTGCGGTGCCTATAATAGTGCCTTGAGCTTTAGCAGAGTTGTAGCCAAATGTTGGGCTTGCGTTAGGCAATGGCAAGTCGTTATCTATAGTTTTAGGAACGTGGATGTTTGAGATAGGGTAGTTCTTTTTTTCCAAGAAGCTAGTGATGCGATTGGCTGTCGAAGCTGTGTCATCACCACCTACTGTTACCAAAAGTTTTATATTATTTTCGGTGAATAGTTTTAGGTTGAAATTCTTTTCAAAATCTTCGTTGGAAGGTTTGAAACGACTCATTTTTAGCATAGAGCCACCTTTATTGAAAATATCGTCGGCCATAAGGAAATCTATGTCCAACATTCTTGGATTTTCGGTAAATAGGCTAGAGTACCCTCCATGCAATCCTATTACTCTGTAACCGTCTCTTAAAAAAGTTTTAGCTACGCTAGCTATTACGGTGTTCATTCCTGGTGCAGGACCACCGCCTGTTAATATTGCTATTGCTTTGTTCATTTCTGTGTGTGTTTTTATTGAGTGTAAAACGAAATAAATAAAAAAAGAGATGCCATTTTCCTAACATCTCTATTTTCATAATTACTAAATAGTGGAGTATAACGGAATCGAACCGTTGACCTTTTGACTGCCAGTCAAACGCTCTAGCCAACTGAGCTAATACCCCATCCAGCTGTCAAGTTTTTCTCTTTTTGACTTTGCAAAAGTACAACTTTATTTTGAATTGACAAAATATTATTTTTATGTTTTTCTTTATGTCGTTGGTTTATTGTTGATTAATGATGAAATTTTATTTCTTTTTTTCGTCTAAAGGTTGCATTATTAAGGGCTCTTTGTATAGATTTTTGTCCAAATAAGAGTAATAAGATATATAGTAAACGTATCCGTTTCGAGCTTCTACGCGGTGTTCACTGGTAGTTGTGCGTAGCAAAAGTTGTTGTCCGGTTACGCTACCAGTGTTCAGGTCTATTTGATATAGATGACCAAGGTCGTCCATAGAGCCTACTATATAGGCGTTTTGGTAAGATGTTATCACGTTGTGGTCTCGCTTGTAAAAGTAGCTGAAGTAGTTAGCATCCAGGGGTATGGTGCTTATGAATTTCATGTCTTTGTTTAATTTGGTTAGAGCCAAATTGGTGAAATTGAAGATGTAGTATTCGTTGTTCACTTCCAAAAAAGTAGGTCGGCACACAGGGTAATACCTATAGTCATATTCTTGCATATCGCTTCTTATTTTGTAGGCTTCGTCTAGCGATGAATATATTATAGCAGAGGCTTTTACTCTAAACCAGTCGCTATACATGGTGTCCACATAAAATTGTGTGAGCATGGATATGCTGTCTTTGTATTTGCTGTTAGAGGCTATTTTGTTGTCTATAAATGTATTCATATCTTCTGAGAATTTACCGTTTAGGCATTCGTTTTTAACGTAATTGTACTGAGCTGTGTCGCCACGAACTATGAAATTGTTCAACGAAGATACATATATAAGCTGATAATAGTCGAAATCCAAAGAAAGTTCGGGAGTTAAATAGAAAACTCTCAGAGTTTTAGGTAGGTATATATCTTGTTGTTGAAGAATTAGATTGCCAACTCTGGCATCGCCAAAAACACGATAAATGAATCCTGCTGCACATTCTTCTTCGCCTAGAGTAATTTGTCCGTTGGCGTAGTTTACTTTTCTCATGCAACCATAGTTTTGGTCGGATATATAGCAGTCGAATCTAGATTGGTGATAAAATTTTTCATATTTATAATCGACCTCTATTTGAGCTAATAGCGAATCATTCAAGTCGTAAACCTGTAGGTAATCGAACCCTTGAACAGTTTCTATTAGTACATATAATAAATCATCGACAATGTGAAAGTCGTATACGTTCACTTCTGGTATTTTTACCACAGTGTTGCCAATGTTTTCGTCGGTTATTTTTATTTTAGAGCTGTCGGTAGGGTGTAGCATAATGTTCAACCACAGTTCATGGTCTTTGTTGAATCTAAAACGTTCAATTTTGTAGGTCTTTTTTAAATATTGTGGATGAGTAAATTTCAGCATCATAGGTATTTCAGCTGAGCGTAGCTCAAAAGTGAAGTATCCGCTAGTGTTGGTAGTTATTGTGGTATTGGCAGATGTGGTTATGGACACGTTTTTCAAAGGCATACGTGTTTGATTGTCTTCTACTATGCCGCTCACTTTATAGATAATTTGACTTTGAACCGAAGAAAAAAGTGCGAGCATAAGAGAAAATAGAATTGTTCGTGTTTTCATAATTTTCCGAGCTTTAGTTTAGAACATAAAACAAACTATATGTAAAACAGTTGTAGTTTTTAGCCTATTTTTTGGAGAGAATGGGAAAATGGCAATAGAAGTTGCCTTTATATTTTTTCTTCTTGGGTAGACCTGTAAACTCAAGCACAAACGGGTCGCGAATTATATCCTGAGGTTTCATAACCAGATGTCCTTCGTTTGCCAAAGCCAAAACCCCATCCTTATCAGTACTCAAAGCAATACGCTGAAATAGGCAACTTTTAATCTGTATTTTCAATTCACGCACCTTCCATCCTTCGGTAATACATTGACGAAAATAAAACTGCATTTCCAAAAGATTATCGCATTTGAGAATTTCAAAATAATGACTCCATGTCAAAACGTGAGACACTGTCTCACGTTTTGGAAAAGATAGATAAAACTTTCTCATATATAGCAAGTTTGAACGACTGAAACCTCGTCCGTTTTTTAGGGTAAGATCTTTTGAAAGATTTATAAGTAGATGTTTACCATATTCTGCACGAGCTTTCCCTCCTTGATCAAACTCTACAATATATTTCCCCGTTTGCCAATTGGCTTCTAATAATTCTGTATTTACTGAAACTACAGCCTTTTCTTTGGCTTTAATCCAAAGGGTAGATATAGGCAACTTCTAAAAA
>JAFZEK010000270.1 GCA_017560705.1 Bacteroidales bacterium
CGAAAGAGCTAATGCTTAGGCATTGCTCTTTACTCGCTTAATCGCAACGTTCTTGAGAAGATTTCTACTTTCTTTTGATTGAGCATAGCGGGCTATACGATTGAAAAAGAAATAGAAAGATTCCAAGAAAAAACGTAAAGCACGCAAAAGTTCTTTCTACAATCAATTCAAATTCCTAGAACGTGGAATTTTTAGAAGTTGCCTAAATACGATTATTGAATAAAATTCGTTATAATGGTGAATTTTAATTTCTAGAAACGAAAGAGAGACTGATATTATGAAACATGTTTTTGCTAAAAGGATTGCTATTTTATGTGTAGGCTTCTTCTTATTTATGCCTATGATTAAGGCTCAGAAACTTTCTAATAATGAGCGTACTTCCATATTGATGACTTTGGAAGATAATATACGAGTAATATCAAAATTTAAATATGATTCCCCTGAACTTATAAGTATTTATACTTCACAACTATCTGCTGCAGAAAAAGTGGTCGAAGATTTTGCTAAGTATCAGGATGATATTGCAGTATTCGAAAAATGGTATAAGTTGAAAACACTCTCTTTGCAAAATAGAGAGATGATTGATTTTTTGGCACCAAAGGTGGCGGATTGGTTTTATCGTCAAGGTGTGGCAGAGATGGAGTCGGGTAGTGGGAAGAAAGCTATATCTTTCTTCAATAAAGCATTGCAGACGAATCCTACTCACGTGCTTTCGCATTATCAAATAGCCCGTTTGGATGTAGATAGTACAAAGCTTGGAGATGCATCGAAAAGGCTAACTTCAGTGCTATCTACGATGAATCCAAATGACGAAGAAAGAAAAATAATTAAAGGTATTTTGGAATATAGTTATGACAAGAACTATATGTATGCCATTAATTTGGAAAATCAAGAAAAGTACGCACAAGCTGTTGCAGTTCTTTTGGAGTTGGAGCTTTTTTGTAAGTACGATAATTTGGGTATTAGCGATAGTATGACCGTTCAAAATACTTTGGAACGTTGTCGTACAGGAGTATATGGAGTACAGATAGATTTGGCACAGAAAGCTTTGAAAGCCAAGCGAAATGTGGCGGCGGAAACTTTTGCATTGTCGGCATACGAGTATTATTCGGAGCATAAGGATAAAATAAAAGATGATATGAATTTCAAACTTTTGGTGAAGCAAATATCTGAAAGTTATATACAACAGGCTTCGGAGCTTACTGGGAACAGAAAGGCTGCTTTGTTAGACGAATATTTGAATCGTGCAAAACAGCTTGCAGAATATACTGATAATGATGTTAAAGAGTTGTTGGAAGCTAAGATAGCTGCATTACAACCAGAGAAAACTCGCCTAGAACTGAAGCAAGAAGAGATTGAAAAACAGGCTGTGGATACTTCATATAGTGAACGTTTTGCTCAGTATGCAATGGCTTATGATGAAGAGTTGACTGATAGTGAAGCTGAAATAGAGAATATAGAGGCTAATTATGTGAACGAAAAAACTAAGATAACTAATGAGCCTGAGACTTCTACGATAAGCAGTGTTATAGAAGAAAAGTTTAGCGAAACGCTATCATACCTATCTGTGAATAGTTTTGAAAAGGCGTTGGAAATATTGGAGTCTGCGAATCAGTTGGCGAAGATAGAGGGTGAAAAAGAAAAGGTTGAGAAAATGTATCTGATGGCTATCAGAGAGATTACGGCTAAAAGAATGTCGGCTGCGGAATTTGCTATATGGCAAGGTGAGCCAGAAACGGCTGATAGTTTGGTGAATGTTACCAACGATTTGATTAAGACTTATAAAATGGAGAAAGATACAGCCATTGTACGTATTATGAAATCGTATTTGACAACTTTAGATAGTAAGGTATGTAATAAGCGTCAGGAGGAATTGAATGGTTATGTGTATAGTATAATGGATTGTTTGAGACGTAACGACTACTATAAAGCAGAGGCTTATGTTAGGTCGGCATTGAGTATTCCTGAATCTAAGAAATGTAAATTAGATAAG
>JAFZEK010000271.1 GCA_017560705.1 Bacteroidales bacterium
ACCCCTCTTGATGAGATATTTGGCAGTTTCGACCCTTACGCTCACCTTACCGACGACCTTTTTGCCAACAAAGTAGCCTTTATCACCATCTTGAACTTCCCATTCTACACGCTAGAAGAAAAGAACGAAATGGGTGCCAACTGGACTCGTCAGCAATGGGCTTTTGCTAGACTTGGCGACGTATTTACTTCGCGTATACCTGCTGAGTATAACCAAAACATTTCCAACGCCCTTACTAGTGCCGATTCATACATATCTGCCTACAACATTATGATGGGACACTTGCTCAACGACAACAACGAAACCCTTTTCCCAAAAGATATGAAACTAATATCGCACTGGGGACTTCGCGACGAACTTAAAAGCAACTACGCCAACAAAGAAAACGGCTTGGAAAAACAACGCATGATTTACACCGTGATGAAACACATCGTGAACCAAACAATACCCGAATGCGTAATAAACAACGAAGAATATCAATGGAACCCTGCTCAAAACAAGGTATATAAAGACGGAAAAGAAACACAATTCACCGCCGAACCTATGACTCGCTACCAATTCTTGTTGAACAACTTCAAGGCCGAACAAGCCATAGACCAATTCACCCCCACCTACCCGACTTGCATAGAACGCTCATTCAACGAAAGCATGGAACTATCGTTCGAAGAAATAGAAGCAATGTTCACCGAGTTTATATCATCCGAACAAGTGGCAAAAGTAGCAGCACTCATAAGCCAACGCCTAGGCCGCGACCTTGAGCCATTCGACATTTGGTACGACGGATTTAAAAGCCGCGGTAGCGTGTCAGAAGATGAACTAAGTGCCAAAACACGTGCTTTGTACCCTAACAAAGAAGCAGTAAAAAAAGACCTTCCAAACATACTTGTAAAATTAGGCTTCGATAGAAAGAAAGCCGACGAAATATGCCAATACATAACCGTCGACCCATCACGTGGGGCTGGTCATGCATGGGAAGCTTCAATGAAAACCGACAACGCTCGCCTACGCACCAGAATAGCCGACAACGGTATGGACTATAAAGGATACAACATTGCCGTTCACGAATTTGGACACAATGTAGAACAAACCATCACACTACACGATGTGGACAACTACATTATGAAAGGCGTGCCTTCCACAGCATTTACCGAAGCCCTTGCTTTCGTGTTCCAAAAACGCGACCTTGAACTACTTGGATACACCAACAACGAACCAAACAAAGAGTATCTTAAAACATTAGACATCTTCTGGGGTTGCTACGAAATAATGGGTGTATCGTTAGTGGACATGTACGTATGGAAATGGCTTTACGAAAACCCAAACGCCACTGCCGAACAACTTAAAGAACAAGTAGTAGCTACAGCCAAAGAAGTTTGGAACAAATATTACGCACCTATACTTGGCGAAACCGACTCTCCAATACTTGGAATATACTCTCACATGATAGATGCTCCGCTTTACTTGCCTAACTATCCTTTCGGACACATTGTAGAATTCCAACTAGAACAACTACTAAAAGGCAAAAACCTTGCTACAGAAATAACTCGCATATATCCTGCAGGTCGCCTAACCCCTCAACAATGGATGATAAATGCCACTGGCGAAAAAGTATCGACCAAACCATTGCTTGACGCAACAAACGAAGCTGTACAAAACATTAATATCATGTAAGATTAGCCCATCGACAAGCTACATCTGAAAATAACATTCGGCGAGAGAACCCCATCTCTCGCCTTTTTTACATCCAAATTATCGTGTAAAAATTACATCACGATGTAGATAAAATTTCCTCGTGATGTAATTTCACTTACATCGTGATGTAGTAAAATTTTCCTCGTGATGTAATTTCACACAACTCTCCTACTCTCAAAAAATGTAGCAAACATAGTGTATATCAAAATAAAGTCGTACCTTTGCAAACCGAAACGAATAAATTATGGAACACACAAAGTATAATATAAAGCAACAATCGTTGGGATTATGTACTCTTTCAAACCTGATATTTATATTGTTGAGTGCTTGCACTTCTTCTATGCAAATGAGAGAAGAAAAGGTAGAAGTATATGTTTGTGAAGATACTATGAATAGCGGAGAAAAATGGATACTATACTTATATAGCGACCAAACATTTGTAGAACAAATATCTACATATACATGGAGTGGAAGTTATATTATTGACAAAAGAGAAGATAGATACTATTTGTTGAAAGAGGAAAGGAATATGTATGA
>JAFZEK010000272.1 GCA_017560705.1 Bacteroidales bacterium
CGCAAATCACTTGCAAAGCAATTTTTAGAAGTTGCCTAGTGTTTAAAACTCGTCTATCGAAGTTACAACCTTATAAACTTTGTCACCACGACGCACCACTTCCGATGTTGGTATAGAGCACATGTCGCCCTTAGCAGTTTGAGGCACAGGCTTTAAATCTACACGTATTTCCGACAAAGTGTCTTCATACACACCTGTTGTAGGTCCCATTATCATAATCTTGTCGCCTAGCTGCATGTCTCCAGATTCCATTTTGATTTCAGCCACATTAATATTGGCAAAGTAGTTGGTAATCTTTCCTACATATATCTTAGTTTGAGTAGCTTGAGAGCCGTAGCGTTCAGTCCACTCTCCCATTGTGCGACCTAAGTAGTAGCCATCCCAAAATCCACGATTGTAAACAGTCTTAAGTCTTTCCATCCAGTTTTCAATCTTTTCTTTAGAGAAAGTGCCATCGACAACAGCTTGAGCAGCTTCTTTGTAGCAGCGTGTCACTGTTTTTACATATTCAGCAGAGCGTCCTCTACCCTCTATTTTCAAAACTCTTACGCCGGCTTTAAGCACTTTGTCTATAAAAGGAAGCGTGCATAAATCTTTAGGCGACATGATGTATTTGTTATCTACAACCAATTCTATATCCGATTCTAAGTCAGAGACTTTATATTGTCTGCGACAAAGTTGTAAGCACTCGCCACGGTTGGCAGAATGGTTGTAATTATCCAAGCTTAAATAGCATTTGCCAGACACAGCCATGCATAAAGCACCGTGAGCAAAAACTTCTATTTCTACCAATTCACCTTTAGGACCGCGTATGTCGTTTTGTGCGATATATTCTGTTATTTCAGCCACTTGTCTAAGACTTAGTTCGCGAGCTGTAACCATCACATCGGCAAATTTGGAATAGTATTTTACTGCCTCATAATTAGATATATTACATTGAGTGGAGATATGAACTTCCATACCTATGGAACGAGCATAGGAAATAACAGCCATATCCGAAGCTATCACTGCCGACACGCCCGACTCTTTGGCAGTAGAAACAAGTGTGTGCATTTCTTCTATTTCATCGTTATATATAACGGTATTTACTGTAAGATAGGATTTTATTCCATGTTCATTGCAAAAAGATGCAATGTTTACTAGGTCTTCTAGTCCAAAGTTATTTGCCGACTTTGAACGCATATTTAGTTTTCCAACTCCAAAATAAACCGAATCAGCTCCGCCTTGCATTGCTCCCAAAAGAGCTTCGTAGGAACCTACTGGTGACATTATTTCTACAGACTTCATTGTATATATTTTTTTTGCAAAGTTACGCTTTTAATACCGATTGGAGAAGAATATTTTCTAAAAACCTATATCTCAATATTGTATTAGAGATAAAAGGAGGATGTTGATACTATTTATTAAGTAAGAAATCACGAAAAAGGACACTTTTATTAGTAGTTTTAATTGGCAACAAAAACACACCATTCATAATGACGAAACGGGATAAGAAACACTCGAACAATGAGAAATATTATACACCTATCTTTCCATTGTATATCAACACATTGAAAACTCATTTTTTCCATCGTGAGGAAAGTGAAATTACATCACGATAGAGATAGGGTTTCCTCACGAGGAAAACTAGATTTCATCGTGAGGTAAATAGGGTTTTATTGAGAGGTAAATATATAGGCAACTTCTAAAAATTCCACAAAGCACTAGCAAAGGAATTTTTAGAAATTGCCTATAGAAAAAAACTGCTTTGCATGTAATTTGTGAAAGTTGTCTACTGCTATTATTGCTATAAAAAGGGATAAAAATGACAAATTGATAGGCAAATATAAGCATAAAAAGGGATAAAAGAGCAACTAATGTAGAGTATTATTATTTTGATTTACAAAAAGCTATAGATAAAGAGGCAATAAAAAAACGAAAAAGTTTTATTGTATCGGAATTTATTTGTAATTTTGCAACTCATTATTATATATAAAACATTAGAAGTAAAATGGCAATAATTGGAGAAATTAGAAAACGTTCAGGTCTCGCAGTTGGGGTGGTTTTTATTGCTTTGGCTGCCTTTGTTATAACAGACTTTGTGAAAAGAGGCGTGGAACAGCCTGAATTAGGAGAAATTGATGGTAAAGAAATTAATTACGGTCATTTCAATGAACTTGTTACACAAAGAGAGAATTTGGTAAGACAACAACAAAACGGTCAGATTACAACTGAGCAATCTAATCAGATTCGAGAAGAAATTTGGGTAGAATTAATTGAAAACACATTAACTCAACAAGAGTATGATGCTTTGGGGCTTAGAGTTACATCTCGTGAATTAAGCGACATGTATCTTGGCGACTTTATTCACCCTTATTTGAGACAACAGTTCACAGACCCTGCTACAGGTGTATACAACGCTCAGGGTGTAGCACAATACGTAAACAACTTTGACCAACTAAGTCCAGAAAAACAAGCTTCATGGATGGAAATGGAAAAAGCTATTAAAACAGCTCGTGAACAAGAAAAATACAACAGTCTTATAGCTAAAGGTTTCTATATTCCTAACAAACTTGCTGAAAAAGTAGCCGAAATGGAAGCTAATTCAGCTAATGTTCGTGTTGTATCATTACCTTATGGTACTATAAGTACCGAAGAACTTAACTTGAAAGAAGAAGATTATAAAAAATACTACGAAGCTCACAAGAATGAATACGTTCATGCTCAAGATGCTTGTGATTTGGATTTCATCGTATTCCCTGTTACTCCAAGCATGGCAGACTTGACAAAAATACAAAACGAAGTATTCAAAGTATGGGA
Organism: Bacteroidales bacterium; assembly: GCA_017560705.1. Taxonomy (GTDB): domain Bacteria; phylum Bacteroidota; class Bacteroidia; order Bacteroidales; family P3; genus HGM05376. The sequence goes on from JAFZEK010000272.1 coordinate 2,800, forward strand.
TGAGTTCCAAACAGTAGACAACAGCGAAATAGCTTTCTTTGTAAACGCTGAATCAGAAGCTAACAGACGTTACGACTCTACTTTTGTAGAAGCTAAAGCTTTCCCGGCTCCATTTGATTCTTTGATTGCTTCATCTTCAGTAAACCAATTCTTTGCTCCTCAAATAGTAGGAAGCCAATGGATGATGTCTAAAGTGCTTAAGATTGAAAACCGTCCTGATAGCTTACGTGCTTCGGTTATCGTTCTTTTGAACAACAAAATAGACCCTCAATTTACTCGTACTCCTGACCAAACTAAGGCTTTGACTGATAGCATTGAAAGAGAATACAAAGCTGGCAGATTAGACTTTGATCAAGCTGTTATGGCTTTCTCTGACGACCCATCAAAAGCACAAAACACTGGCGACATGGGTTGGGCATTAGATGGTGGTTATGGACTATTTAACGAAAATATCATCGCTACTTCATTGAATGATATATTTGTATTCGAAAGACCTGACAATGGTGGATACCATATAGTAAAAGTTACAGGAAAAACACCTGCTAAGAGAAAATACCGTGTTGCAACAATAGTTAGAGACATCGTTCCTAGCGATGAAACAGCTAGAATGATTTATGCTAATGCTAGCAAATTTGTAGAAGGCAATCCTTCTCACACTGAAATGTTAGCAGCTGCTCAAGAACAAAACTTAATGGTTCGCAATGCTGACTTTACTCCATCAAATGCTTACTCTCTTCCTGGTATAGCTAATGCTCGTTCTATAGTACAATGGGCTTTCAATTCTGAAACTGAAATAGGTTCTGTAGCTCCTCAAGTATTTGATGCTGACGATATGTATATCGTTGCTGCTTTGAAAGACATTAGAAAGAAAGGTATTGCTCCTTACACTCAAGTACGTAAATATATTGAAAACGAAGTACGCATAGACAAAGAAGCAGAAATCCTTGTGGCTAAGGCTAACGAAGCTATCAACTCTACAAAAGACATTAATGTATTAGCTTCTAAATTGCAATCGAACGTAGATTCAGTATCTAGCATCAGCTTCAATAGCTACTCTTTCGGTAGATTTGGTGCTGAAAACAGAGCTTTGGGTGCTGTAGCTGCTGCTAAAGGTGCTAAATTATTGGCTCCTGTAAAAGGTGGTTTCGGTGTTTATGTAATCCAAGTAGACAATGTAAGTGCTAACCCAACTAATGTTGCTGTATCTAAAGGCCGCATGGAAATGGAAAGCCAACAAAAGATAAGATACATAAAAGAGGCTCTTAAAGACAAGATAAAAATTAAAGACAATAGAGTTACATACTTCTAGTAGTATGTAACGTACCCAAAAAAGACCTTTGAATATTCACCTTCGAAGGTCTTTTTTTATTACTTTGTTGGTTTTACACATCGCTATAATAATAATTTTAATGTGCTAATAAAGGGATAAAGTAGAATATTACAACGCCCAAAATAAAATACTTGGCATGAATAAAAAGAAGAAATCATTACTTAAGAACAAATATTTTTACTTTGTTTTACTATTCCTAGCTATGTTCTTTTTTTTGGAAGACAATTCGCTAACGACTTCTTATCTTCTTTATCAGAAGAAATGTAAATTAGAAGAAGAGAAGAATTATTTGAGAGAAGAGATAGTAAAAGATAGTACATTTGTAAGTAGATTAAACTCTAGTATCTCCGAAGTGGAAAAATACGGAAGAGAGACCTACTACATGAAACGTAACGATGAAGATATTTTTATTATAACTAGAGATGATGAAAAGACAGAAAACTAATTGGCTATTGCTTATATACTTCGGAGTTTCAGTGATACTGATGTCGTCGTGTAAATTGCTGAACAGCTTGGTGACATCGGAGCTGGAAATGGAAGAAGAGTTTGCCTTAGAAAATATGCTAGAGGGAGCTCCTGATATGACAAAAATAGACACATCCAACAGCAATGAAACCAATGCTAGCAATAAGTCTTCAAGAAAAATAAACATAGCATTGTGCGACAAAGACAATGAAAAGCTGTATGAAGCAATAGAAAAATGGTACGGCACTCCCTATAAATTAGGCGGACAGTCGCTGAAAGGTATAGATTGTTCGGGATTGGCATTCTCCATATATGAAGATGTCTACAATATAAAACTAAAACGTAGAGCCATGGATATGGTGCAGGATATAAAACTGATAGAAAGAAAAGAACTACGCGAGGGCGACTTAGTGTTCTTTATAAACCAGAAAGGTTCTATAAATCATGTAGGTATTTATTTAAAAGATGATATGTTTGTTCACACTTCTTCGTCGAGGGGAGTGACAGTTAGCAAGCTATCGGAAGAATATTGGAACGCTAGATTTTACAAGGGAGGTCGACATAGTGATGTGACCACAAAATGGGATTAATTTTTGAACAAAAACCTACCTTTATTTGATTAATATGACAAAAAAAAACGCTGTAAATGCTTTTTTTTATCGTGGATTGAAAAAATATGTGTAATTTTGTACACGATTTGTTAAGAGTGTTATTTATGTCAAAATAATTGAACTCAGGGCATTAAGTAAAGAAAATAGGTTTTTCATACGCTACAATATATAAATAAAATAGTAATTTAGAAAAAAAGAAGATTATGAACAATTTGATTTATTTCGTTTTAGCAGCCTCGGTTTTGGCATTAGCTATGGCGTTTGTGTTCTATAAGCAAATGCTTTCGAAAGATGAAGGAACAGACTTAATGAAGAAGATTGCGGCGCATGTTCGCAAAGGTGCAATGGCCTATTTAAAGCAACAATACAAAGTGGTAACCATTGTATTCGTTGTTTTGGCAGCCATCTTTGGTGTTATGGCTTTCTTTGATTTGCAAAATGGTTGGGTATGGTTTGCATTCCTTACCGGTGGTTTGTTCTCTGGTTTAGCCGGTTTCTTCGGTATGAAGACTGCTACTTACGCTTCGGCTCGTACTGCCAACGCTGCTCGCAAATCTTTAAACAGTGGCTTACAAGTAGCTTTCCGCTCTGGTGCCGTTATGGGACTTGTTGTTGTTGGATTAGCTTTATTAGATATTTCTTTATGGTACTTAGTACTTGATTATTTCGTAGAGGAAGCAGGTTCTCACAAGCTTATTATTATTACTACTACCATGCTTACTTTTGGCATGGGTGCTTCTACTCAAGCTTTGTTTGCTCGTGTAGGTGGTGGTATATACACTAAAGCTGCCGACGTTGGAGCTGACTTAGTAGGTAAAACTGAATACAACATTCCTGAAGACGATCCACGCAACCCTGCTACTATCGCCGATAACGTAGGTGATAACGTAGGCGATGTTGCCGGTATGGGTGCTGACTTGTACGAATCTTATGCAGGTTCTATCCTTGCTACTATGGCATTGGGTGCTTCGGCTTTCGCTACTTCTGCTGTGGAAGGCGATTTGCAACTTAAAGCTGTTTTGGCTCCTGCTTTGATAGCTGCTGTTGGTGTTGTACTTTCTTTGATAGGTATCTTTTTAGTAAAAACCAAAGAAGACGCCGGAATGAAACAATTGCTTGCAGCTCTTAGCCGTGGTACAAATGTAGCTTCTATCCTTATAGCTCTTGCTACTTTTGGCATCTTCGCTTGGTTGTTTGGCACTGAAACTAATCAATGGTGGCAAGTATCTTTGTCGGTAGTTGTTGGTTTGCTTTCGGGTGTAATCATTGGAAAATCTACAGAATACTATACTTCTCAAACTTATAAACCTACTCAAAAAGTATCAGAAAGTGCTCAAACCGGTCCTGCTACTGTAATTATCTCCGGTATGGGCTTAGGTATGCTTTCTACAGCTATTCCTGTAGTGACTGTAGGTGTGGCTATCATCCTTTCTTACTTATGTGCAAACGGATTTGCTATCGAAATGACTGGAGAAAATCTTTCTATGGGTCTATACGGTATAGGTATAGCTGCTGTAGGTATGCTTTCCACATTAGGTATTACTTTGGCTACAGATGCTTACGGTCCTATCGCTGACAACGCCGGTGGCAACGCCGAAATGAGTGGTTTGGAACCAGAAGTTCGTAGACGTACCGATGCTCTTGATGCTCTAGGAAACACTACAGCTGCAACAGGTAAAGGTTTCGCTATCGGTTCGGCTGCTCTTACAGCATTAGCACTTTTGGCTTCTTACGTTGAAGAAATAAAGATAGCATTAGTTCGTGTAGGCGAAGCATTGCCAAATGGTGTTGCTGCTGCCGAAGCTACTTTGATCGACTTTATGGAAGCTTACAACGTAAACCTTATGAATCCTATCGTATTAGTAGGTATATTCATCGGTGCTATGATGGCATTCTTGTTCTGCGGTCTTACTATGAATGCAGTAGGTCGTGCAGCACAAAAAATGGTAGAAGAAGTACGTCGTCAGTTCAGCACTATCAAAGGTATTCTTGAAGGAAAAGCAGAACCTGATTATGCTCGTTGTGTATCTATTTCTACAAAAGGTGCTCAACAAGAAATGTTGTTCCCATCATTGTTAGCTATCGCAGTTCCTATCATCACCGGTTTGGTTCTTGGTGTTGCAGGTGTTCTTGGTTTGCTTATCGGTGGTTTAAGTGCAGGATTTGTATTGGC
>JAFZEK010000273.1 GCA_017560705.1 Bacteroidales bacterium
CTTTGTTGTTCTTTTTCAAGTGATATAACAATCCTATCAAGCCAAGCAACAATGGTAAGAAATAATAAGTGTTTCTTCCTTTATTGTTTGCCAAATGGTCTGGCATATTATCTTGAGGTCCTAAACGAGCTTCGTCGATGAACTTGATACCTGAAATCCAGTTGCCATGCAAATAATCTCGGCTACCATCATTATTAAAATAGTGTCCTTGAATATCATTTTGACGACCAGCAAAGTTCCACATAAAGTATCTCCAATACATGAAGTTTACTTGATAGCGGAAGAAATAAGTTAAGTTTTCAGCAAAAGTAGGTTTACGTTCGTCGTTTTGATTTTTACCTATCCAATATTTATAGAATTGTACATGATATGGACGCGATGGGTCGTGGCTATACATACGTGGAAATACGCCGCAGTGTTTTTCATCGTAGGTGTATTCAACAGCCTTGCTAGCCGGAATGTATTCATCTTCGCCCTTTACATATTTAGTATATCCTTCTTTTATGCCTGTTGGGTTCTTAGCTGTGTAGTATTGTCCTGTAAACAAAGGTGTAGAACCATATTGTTCACGTCCCAAGTATGCTCTCAATGCCACTGCATCTTTTGGTGCATTTTCGTTGATTGGAGTATTAGCGTTAGAACGTATTACAAGAATAAAGAATGTAGAATAACCTATAACCAAGAATAAGAATGCCAAAACCGAAGCATTAATAATAGGTTTGTTTTTCTTTTTGCTCCATAGCAAACCATACACTATCAGTGCTATAAGAAGTACAAAGAACACAATAGTACCACTATTGAATGGCATTCCTATAGAGTTTACAAAGAACACTTCAAAATTACCGGCCAAAATTACTATTCCCGGTATTATACCAAACAATATAACTGCCAATAATACAACCGACAACACTCCGGAAATGATGAATCCTTTGGTAGTAGTTTGAGGATATTTTTTGAAGTAGTATACATAAACAATAGCAGGTATAGCCAAAAGGTTAAGTAAGTGAACACCAATGGATACACCTATTAGGAATGCGATAAGAATAAGCCAACGAAGTGAATTTGCACTATCTGCTTGTTCTTCCCATTTCAATATTGCCCAAAAAACTATAGCTGTAAAGAACGACGACATAGCATATACTTCGCCTTCAACGGCTGAATACCAGAATGTGTCGCTGAAAGTGTAAGCTAATGCTCCTACTATACCACTTCCAAATACTGCCCACATTTTACTGTCTTTGATATTGCCTTCGCTTATTTTGGCTATCTTCTTACCAAACAATGTAATAGTCCAGAATAAGAACAATATAGTGAAAGCACTACTTATTGCAGACATAGCATTCACAGCGTAAGCTGCTGTTTGTGGATCAGCAAACATTGTAAAGAATCGTCCAATGAGTTGGAATGTAGGTGCTCCCGGAGGGTGACCCACTTGAAGTTTATCTGCGGTAGCTATGTACTCACCGCAGTCCCACCAGCTTGCGGTAGGTTCAGCAGTAACTAAGTAAACAATACTAGCTATAAGGAACACGCCCCATCCTAGTATGTTGTTAATCAAATGATACTTTTTCATTGCGTATTATTATTATTTATTTATTTCCAATTAACTTCGTTTCGGTTTATAGGCATTGTCATACATCTTGCTCCGCCGCCACCTCGTGGCAATTCAGAAGCCTCGAATGTAACTACAAACTTCTCGTAGTCGTTCATATTCAATTTTCCGGCACACACATCAGCAGCAGGCAACACTGAAAATCCGGCATTGTTAAGTGCATTTATAGTGTTGGTATTTCTTTGATAGCCTATCACCTTGCCTTCGCCCAAAGCAAAGAAGTTGGCTCCGCTGTGCCATTGCTCGCGTTGTTGTGTCCAAAAGTCTGAACCACCACAAAATACAGGTTCCAAATCGAAGCCCAAATCCGAAGCTCCCTTCAGGAAGTTGTCCTTCTCATGATAAGTTATTTTGCCATTATCTATTGCTATATGAGTAGTTTTGTATTGCGAATAGTAGGCATTTTTAAGTATAAGAGGCTCATACACCATGCACTGATGAGTGCTTAGGAAAGTGAACACCATATCCAAGTGAATGAAAGATTCCGGCTTTTGAGGAAGTTCCTGAACCAAGATGTTGAACTTAGAGCGTTCTTTAGCAAAGGTTTCGGCCAAATATTGAATACCCTTAGCGTTGGTACGTCCACCGTTGCCTATAAATAATGTATCCTCACGTGCTATAAGCACATCACCGCCTTCCGTCTGTGCATCTGTGCCGTAAGAGCGTGTAGACAGCGTTTCGCAGCCAAAATAGTGAGTAAATATTGCATTATATAATAGTATCTCACGTTCGCGAACGTCGGTAGCCATGTTATGGATAAGCACTCTATTATATATAGAGGACGAAGCATCGCGAGTAAAGAAAAGGTTGTAAAGCGGCTTTAGTATGAACCTATCTTCAGCATATCTTTCGGGGTCAGTGCCTTTTCTGTAGGCAAAACCTTCTATAAGCTCCTTGGCTAGCTGGCTTGCACTGTGGCTTCCCAACTCTTCTATCAAGAACTCGCATCCGTCCAATTTGCAAGACTGCTCTACCAAAGTCTTCTTCACTTCGTCGTTCTTCAATATTTCTTCCAATAGGTCAGACACATAGTAGGTCTTAGCCCATTTGGATAGCACTGTAGAAAAATTATAATACTCCTTATCTACAATGGATTTGTTCAGTATATCGCTATACAATGCTTTGTAGGCATTTTCTGGAGTCATTTGCTCTATTTCTATGCCCGGACGATGCAATAATACTGCATTTAA
>JAFZEK010000274.1 GCA_017560705.1 Bacteroidales bacterium
GTTCATTTTTCAATATCAGCTTTAGAACGCACTTTGGTGTTGAAGAATCCCATCAAAAATACGTATGCAAAAGGTATTCCAAAGCCAAGCACTAAACCTACTAACACAAACAACATAGTGCGTGGAGCAATAGGAATGTTCACACCATTTGCCGATTCTATCACCTTAGCATTAGATTCTGTAACAGCCAATGTAAGAGCATTCTCTTCTCTCTTATTCAACAGATACATATATAATTCATGTTTTATCTGTTGTTGACGTGTTACTTCGGTCATTCTCTTTTGCTTTTCTGGCATCGAAGATATTTTGTTTTGAGAAGACTTTTCTTGCTTCAACAAATTAGCCTTCTTAATCTTCAATGTTTCCAATAAATTATCTACAGAGCGAACCACTGCCTCACGAGTAGAAGCAAGTGATTTCTTCAAACTCTTAAGTGTAGGGTTATTATCGCCCGAACTTTGAACTATTTTATCATACTCCAACTTTTGAGTATTGTAGTTATTTATCAACGATTGAACCCCTGCATCAGTGATTCCCACATTAGTAGGTATTAAATCTTGTTGTTTTGTAGGGTCATTAAGATGTTGTCTCATATACTGAACCATATTCAATTCAGTTTCTACTTCCAACACTTGCTCACTATATCTAACACCCGCTGTTACAGCCACATTAGCAGTTACAGCAGCATCTGTAATATCGCTTTCTTTCATCAAGGTAGCCAAACGAGCATCCACATCTTCCAACTCACCTGATATTAAACCAATACGGTTCACAATAAAATCTTCCGTATTTTGAGCTATCTTATTCTTATCGGCAATAGCATCATCATTATAAACCTCTATCAATGTATCCAATATGCGTTGAGCACGCAATGGATTGGAGTCCTTCATTGTAAGATTAAGTATACCTGTTATCTTATCCGGACGAGACACCGTCAAGTTTTTCAACAAAGCTTTTGCTCTTAAATATGTTGGTGTTACAGTTACCTTTATTTCTTTTCCTATATATTCATCATCGAAAAATCCTGTTGTTTCAATAGCAAAACTGTTTTCATTATCCAATTCTACTACTTCTCCAAACATGGCTTCGCCTTCAACCTTTTCATCTGCATCCGAAATTTTATATCTATAAGCATAGTTTTCTCCGTCCAACGCAGTTACGTCCATCTCCATTTTCAATTCGTTAGGCTTGCCTTCCTTATTCAACATCTTTAAATGAATAGGATTTTCTCCATACAAGTCTTTCTTTTTGAACACACCATTAGTTCTGTAAGTAACTTGTAGGTTTAAACGATTTACCACATTGGACATCAAAGGTGAAGACTGTAATATATATATTTCATTTTCTAGTACCAAGCCTTTATTAAACATTCCCAAGTCCTCAAAAACCATAGAACCTTCAAAAGCACTAGCACCACCAGCCTTTTCGTCTCTAACCAAAATCATGGCACTTTGCTCGTATGTAGGTGTTTGCATCTTAGCAAAAAGAAAAGCAGCTGCACCACACACAAACATGGAAATTAAAAATATCCACCAATTATTTATCACCATGAAAAAAAGTTCTCTAATGTCGATTGAACTTTCTTCCATCTCTCCTTGTTTTCTTACATTATTTGTTTGGTTTTCCATAACCTAAATATAGTTGTTTGTTACTTTCCTAAATAAATTACTATCGACAACAAGTTTGCCAAGAATGAAGCCATCGAAGTTGCTACAGACACATAAGTCAAATCTTGAGTACCTTGACGCTTACGTCTATCATTTGGCTCTACGTATATAACATCACTTTGCTGAACATAATAGTATGGAGAATTGAATATTTCTCTCGAAGTAAGGTCTACAGTACCAACTTCGCGTTTGCCATCTTTTTCTCTTATGACTGTTATGTTATCACGTTTACCATAAATAGTAAGGTCGCCGGCAGCAGCTACAGCTTCCAATATTGTCATTTTTTCATTATCCACATTCACAATACCAGGGCGAGCCACTTCTCCCATTACATATATCTTGTAATTCAATAATCTAACTATTACAACAGGGTCTGTAACATATCCCTCAGAAATGAGTTTTTCCTCTATAGTGGTAGCCAACTGTTGAGGTGTAAGTCCTTCTACTTTAATCTTTCCCAATATAGGAAATACTATTTCGCCAGATTTCACCAAATAACCATCCATAATAGGGTCTACACGTTGGAAACTATTGTATCCACCACCAGTCATAACATTAGTTTGCTTGTTCGTTTGCTTGTTGAAAGCAGTAACAGCCTGAGGTGATTCACTTTCCACTAATATCATTAGTATGTCATTATTGTGGATTTTAACTTCAAAGTCTTGCTCTATAGTCTCAACTTTATTTCGCTCCACATCTTTTAAATAAGTCATATTCTTTGGTGTAATACACGAAGCAAAAAAGAACACCAAAATCATGCATGGCACAAACTTAATTAGTCTCATTATCCTAAGTTATATATTTATTACAAATACCATTTATTAGTTACCTATATTTTATTAGAAATGCCCGTACTATACACATCAAAGAATTTACGTGTCGCACCACAATACAATAAATTGCAATGCTTTACAGCAAATTTTTCTCAGAATAGTACAGTATTCCTAGCTTGCAAAGTTACAAAAAATCAACGAATATAAAAGTGAAATTACCCTTTTTTTTATCATCAAAATATAAGTCTCTATAGATAAAAGGTTTATACCCCCGAATTAACATTCCATTTTTACTCAATATTTGACATGAATTTCACCTATTATTAGCCTCCAAATGCACCAAAAAGCTCCTAAGTGCATACTCAAATTTCCCAACCTTTAACCCCCTTTTTTTAACACTTTATTCCTTCCAAAAAATAGTAGCTCCTGATATAAAAATACATCTATCCGTAGAGAAAAGTACTTTGCCCCCGATAGAAAAGTACTTTCCAAACCTTGGAATTTATTTTCCAAACTTTGGAATTCATTTTCCATTGTTTGGAATTCATTTTCCAAAGTTTGGAAAATAGAATTGATATAGGGGTGAAAAACTTTTGTTGCCGATGTAAAAGTTTTTCTAAGCAATGGAGAGAAAAAATAGTTTTGGGAATAATACGAAAACAATTATTATACTTTCAAATAGTTTTCATCATTTTCCTTTAATGAAAAGCCAGCGAAAACAATAGCCATACATCTGTATTTCAAAGCATAAAAAGCAATGAAACAATAATAACTAACACGTTCGAGCAGTGAAATAAATAAGTGTTTTTTATGTATATGAGTAAAAATCAACAAAAAAAACGTATCTTTGCAGATAGCTTTTTGCTGTACCATCTATGCAAAAAGCAGAAACATAGTAGATTATAAGTAATTTAAATTTTATATTTATGACATTAGCAGAATTTCAACAAGAACTTCGCGAAGGCATACCCTCGCAGTTGCCAGAAATGCAACCTTGGGATGATACTGTAAATCATGCACCGAAGCGTAAAGATATTTTGACCAAAGCAGAAAAAGAATTGGCTGTAAGAAATGCTTTGCGTTATTTTGACCCAAAATTTCATAGTGTATTGGCTCCCGAATTTGCCGAAGAGCTTACAAAATACGGACGTATATATATGTATCGTTTCCGTCCTACATATAAGATGTATGCACGTCCTATAGAGGAATATCCTGCCAAATGTCGTCAGGCAGCAGCTATTATGCTTATGATTCAAAACAACTTGGACCCTGCTGTTGCTCAACACCCTCACGAACTTATTACATATGGTGGAAATGGTGCTGTGTTCCAAAACTGGGCTCAATACCGTTTGGCGATGAAGTACTTGTCGGAAATGACAGAAGAACAAACTCTTGTAATGTACTCGGGTAATCCTAGGGGATTGTATCCATCGCACAAAGATGCACCTCGCGTAGTAGTTACAAATGGTATGATGA
>JAFZEK010000275.1 GCA_017560705.1 Bacteroidales bacterium
GATGTAGATACAATAATTGATGTTGCCCAAAAAAGCTATTGGTCTGTATGGTTTACAGTCTTCAAAGACTGTCCGGAAGTGCGTAAGGAACTTATAGAACGCTTTCCCGGCACTGCCCAAGAGTGTTTCGACCCCGAAAACGGCTACGAACCCGTGCCCAGAAACCCCGACAATACTACAGATCCCATTTAACGTTGCTTTGCAAGCAACGTTCTTGAGAAGATGCACCAACAAAAAGAGACGTGCCGGTGGTGAGTCTTTACAAGAACGCGATTTTATATTTCCGCGATTTATATATCCGCGGTTTATATTTCACCCATATAAATGCACCCGTATAAATACACCCCGTGTAGAGACGCGCCAACGGCACGTCTCTTTGCTGGCGCGTCTCTACAAGAGCGTGGTTTATATTCCGCAATTTATATTTCACCCATATAAATACACCCCATGTAGAGACGCACCAACGGCACGTCTCCACCCACGTCGCAGCCCTTAGGCGTTGCGACCAAATGTTATTGTCCCGAAAAACAGATGTCAGATTCTAGGACAACTCTTTGCCAGATGGTAGAATGTTAGTAATTTTGCACTGTTGAACGACATTCGAGGTGTCTACGTAATCCACTGATTATCTAAACAGTATTTCGGATGTCGAAAATCATTTATTTACTAACAATCACACACACATTTTTTAGTTATGGCTATTAGAGTAAAAGCAGTTGAACGTAACGTATCGTTCAACAAAGATGAGGAAGATTACAGATTCGTTATGCTTCCGGAGTTGTACAATCGTATAACCGAAGAGAAAGTTCTGGCAGAGGCTTCTGCACATAGTGGTATATCAATAGCTTTGCTGAAAGCATCGTGTTCAGCAATATCCGATGTGCTGCTAGCATGGATTACAGAAGGGCACTCCGTAGCAATCCCCAACATTGGAAGCATGCGTTTCAGCATCAACTCCAAATCGGTGAACAACGTTGAGGACGTAGGTACCGACCTTATTTCTTCCAAGAAGATTATCTTCACCCCTAGCGTCGACATCAAAAACGAGTTGAAACGTACTTCTATCAACATCACATGCTACGATCGCAATGGTAAGCAGATAGGCAACATCTCTGGCAGCAACCCAGATGATGATGATGATGGTGGCAGCGGCAGTGATAGTGGCAACAACAGCGGCGGCGGCAATTCTAACCCCGGTGACGACTTTGTAGGATAGAAAAAACAGTGAGTAGTGAGTAGTGAGTAATTGGCTACCGTATGTGGTTAGTAGTTAGTAGTTTGTATTCATTATTCATTACTCATTACTAATTACTCATTACAAAAAAAAAGATGAGACATAGGATTCAGCTATGGGTGGCAGTAGCGATGGTAGCCTTTGGAGTTATCATCATAATGGTTAGCTTTTTCATTCCGCCTCTTGGGGTGATAGATAGTAGCGTGCTAGTGGCGTTTGGCGAGGTTCTCACATTCAGCGGTTCGCTGCTAGGAATCGACTACAAGTATAAGCTCCGCGACGGATAATAAGTCAACTTATACAAATTACACGTTCTGAGAATTTTGACATTGGGTTAAAAACGAATAAGGGGAGATTCCTTTCGGACATCTCCCCTATTCATTAACAACATTATGAATCCAAAATTATACTCTTTACGAGTACCACCAAATATTCGTTTTTATTATTCGTTTACTTCGCAAGCTCTTTCAGTAGTCTTCTTGTATTCCGACAACATTTCAGGAGTGAAGTTTTTCACGTATGTCAAGTTTTTAGCTATTTCAGCTTGACCAATTCCTATCATTATTTCGCAAGAACGCAAGTAACGTTCGCAGCGGTTAGAGTCTTGCAACAATAGGTATCCCATAACGATGTAGCCAACACTTTCAACCATACGACGAGCGTGGAAATCATATACTTCGCTGGTAGAACCGAAAGCGGATACTATTTCGAACATTTTCTTGTATTCGGCAGTCATCTCACGAAGTTTGTTTCTCAATCCTTCAAGTTCAGGTTTTATATTCATAGCGTCGAGTTCTTCGATGCGTTTTATGTAGCTTCCGTTGCCTATACCTCGGATGGCAGCCACAACTTGAAGTTGAGAAGTTCCTTCATAGATGGTAAGGATACGAGCGTCGCGATACAATCGTTCGCAAGCATATTCTTTCATAAAACCGGAACCGCCATGAACTTGAATGCTGTCGTAGGCCACTTGGTTAGCATATTCGCTAGAGAAAAGTTTTAGCATAGGAGTGAAAATATCGGCGTTGCGTTGGTTATATTTAAGGTCGGTACGCTCTTCAGCAGAAAGGCTTCGTTCTCTTCCTATAGCTTCGTATGATTTGTCTATATCTACAAAACGAGCTGTTTCGTAAAGCAACGAACGTATAGCATCAGTTTTAGCTCTCATGTTGGCAAGCATTTCATACACTTGAGGGAAGTTGATGATAGCTTTTCCAAATTGTTCACGTTCTTGAGCATATTGATAAGCTTCGCGGTAAGCAGCTTCGGCAAGGCCTACACTTTGAGCCCCTACACCAAGACGAGCACCGTTCATAAGGCTCATCACATATTTTATAAGTCCAAGTTTTCTGTCGCCCACAAGTTTTGCAGGAGCGTTGTTAAACACTAGTTCGGCAGTAGGCGAACCTTTAATACCTAGCTTGTTTTCAATACGACGCACAGTTACGGCGTTGTCTTTGCGGTCATAAACGAAGTATGACAAACCACGACCGTCGGTAGTACCTTCTTCCGAACGAGCTAATACAAGTTTGATATTGGCATCGCCATTGGTGATGAAACGCTTAACACCGTTAAGACGCCAGCAGTTAGCTTTTTCGTCGAATGAAGCTTTTAATCTTACAGATTGCAGGTCTGATCCGGCATCGGGCTCGGTCAAGTCCATAGAGCAAGTTTCGCCGGCATTAATACGAGGCAAAAACTCGTCTTTTATTTCATCAGAAGCAAATTCGTAAATAGTTTCGGCACAGTCTTGTAAGCCCCAAATATTGGCAAAGCCAGCATCGGCACGCGACACTATTTCAGCAGCCATCACGTATGGTATATAAGGGAAATTCAAACCATTATATTTTCTGGGCAAAGACATGCCGTAAAGACCGGCATCTCTTAAAGCTTCGTGGTTTTGTTGAGTGCCTTTGGCATAAACTATTTCATTGTTCACCACCTTTGGACCTTCGTGGTCTACACTTTCAGCATTAGGAGCAAGCACCTCGCCGCATATTTCTCCTACTATTTCCATCACCTTGTCGTAGTTGTCCAAGGCATCTTCATAGTCTTCTGGAGCATCAGGATACTGACCCTTTTCTGCATAATTGCGTTCTTTCAACTCAACAATCTTTTCCATCATAGGATGGCCAAGATAAAACTTCAACGATTCGTTATCTGTATAAAAATTGCTCATAATCTTCTCTTTTTAGTATGAATATAAAGCGTTTTGGCAATGCATTCCGTTTTTTTCGTTTTTATATTTAAAATGACGAGCAAAAAACACGAAGCACTGAGATGGCTTTATACATAATTCAAAAACTTATTTGGTATTAGCTTTGTAAGTTTTTATCATCTTAGCCAACACATCGCACACATCGCCGATTATAGTGTAGTCGGCAATGCTATTGATAGGAGCTTTAGGGTCGGTGTTGATGCTGATAATCTTAGCTGATTGGTCCATACCGGCACGGTGCTGAACGGCACCTGAAATGCCACAAGCAACGTATAGTTTAGGACGAACAGTGACACCGGTTTGGCCTATCTGACGTTCACCTTCGGTATATCCGGCATCGACAGCGGCACGTGTAGCACCTACTTCGCCACCAATAAGTTCGGCAAGCTCGTGCAACATCTTGAAGTTTTCTTTAGAACCTACACCGTATCCACCGGCTACTATAATTTGAGCATTCTTGATGTTTATCTTTTGCTCTTCAATATGACGCTCTAATATCTTAACACAGAAATCGCTTTCTGTCACATATTTTTCTACATCAAGCTTGTTTACAACGCCTTTGTGGGTAGCATTATAAACTTCTTTTTTCATAACCCCTTCTCTTACTGTGGCCATCTGAGGGCGAGTTTCGGGGTTTACGATAGTGGCAATAATGTTTCCACCAAAAGCAGGACGTATTTGATACAACAAGTTTTTATATTCTTTTCCCGATTTAGCATCGCTATGTTCGCCAATTTCAAGGGAAGTACAGTCGGCAGTAAGCCCACAACGCAAATAAGATGAAATGCGAGGAGCCAAATCTCTACCCACCGAAGTAGCACCAAACAAAGCTATCTCAGGTTGTTTTTCTTTAAATAGGTTGGTCACTATGTCGAAATGAGGCAAAGTGCTGTATGGAAACAAGCGAGAATCGTCTGCAACATTGATTATATCCACACCGTATGGATACAACTGAGCTTCCAAGTTTTGCAAATTACTTCCAATAACAATAGCTTCCAACTTTGTTTGCAAAGTATCGGCCAACTTACGAGCTTTAGAACATAATTCCAAACTTACATCGGCTATAGTACCTTCTTCAGTAATTTCGCAATAAACAAATATATTATTCATTATATTATTCTTCTTTGACGTTATAAATTTATTTTGCTATGAGAACATTTTTTGTATTTGTAGTGTTCTTCTCAGAACCATTATCCAATGATGTGCGAGGATATAAGTTCTTTCATCAGAGTGTTTATTTCTTCTTCTTTGTCAGACAATACGACACTTTCTTTTTGAGTAAGAACTACGTTCTCAATATTTTTTACCTTAGTAGGCGAACCCGACATACCTAGGCGGCTCATATCAGGATTCAAATCTTCGGCTGTCCATTCTTCTATTTTCAAGTAAGGTTTTTGGTTCCAAAGGTCTGAATAGTCCATGCCTTTTTCTTGTTGTTCGGATATGGTACAAGCCTTTTTGTATTGCATAACTCTCTTAGCGTTGCGGAAACGACAAGGAGCTGCCGAACCATGCACAGTGATAAGAACAGGGAATTTGGCTTCCACTACTTCCACGCCTCTTTCAAGTCTGCGTTTTATTTGCACTGAGTCGGCGGTCACTTTTACAAGTTCTTCGGCGTATGTTATTTGAGGTATTTCTAATTTTTCAGCTACTTGCGGACCTACTTGGGCAGTGTCTCCATCAATAGCCTGACGACCAGAAAGCACTAAATCTACCTTTCCAAGTTTTTTTACAGCCATAGAGATGGCGTAAGAGGTGGCCAAAGTGTCGGAACCGGCAAAGGCACGACCTGATACTAGGAATCCTTCATCAGCACCGCGATAGATGGATTCTCTGATAACATCGGCAGCACGAGATGGTCCCATAGTAATTACTGTTACAGTAGCATCTTTCAACTGATCTTTTATAGATAATGCCATTTCTAAGGCATTCAAATCTTCTGGATTAAAAATAGCAGGAAGAGCAGCACGGTTCACTGTACCATCTGCCTTCATAGCATCTTTCCCTACATTGCGAGTGTCGGGAACTTGCTTTGCTAATACCACAATTTTATAACTCATATTTTTCTATGTTTTATTCGTTATTTTATATTTACAAGGTAGGTCTTTGGCCTTTTTTTTACTACACAAAGCAGGGGAAAAATAAAGAACTACCTTGCTTATATTCTATCACATTGTTTCTCTTTTATATAGCCCATTTTACGTAGATGGCACCCCACGAAAAACCTGCTCCGAAGGATGTAAGAATAAGGTTGTCACCCTTCTTGAACTTATGTTGGTTTTCCCACATCAGCAGTGGAATAGTGGCAGAGGTAGTGTTGCCATATCTTTCAATATTCACCAACACTTTATCGTCCGG
Organism: Bacteroidales bacterium; assembly: GCA_017560705.1. Taxonomy (GTDB): domain Bacteria; phylum Bacteroidota; class Bacteroidia; order Bacteroidales; family P3; genus HGM05376. The sequence continues at coordinate 5,814 of JAFZEK010000275.1, forward strand.
CATGCCCATTCTATTGCCAACGGCGGATATAATTCTAATATTGGCTTGATGAGGCAACAAATAGTCTATAGTCTCAGCACTTAGGTTGTTTCTTTCCATTATTTCGACAGAAACATCGGCCATCTTAGACACTGCCCATTTGAAAACAGCCTGCCCTTCTTGATACACGAAATGCTCTCTAGCATCGATAGTTTCGTGTGAAGGGGGTTTCAACGAACCGCCAGCTTTCATGTGCAAATGCTTTCTTCCAACACCATCGCTGCAAAGTATAGCATCCATCACGCCCACTTCTTCCTCAGTAGGTTCTAGCAACACTACAGCAGCTCCATCGCCAAAGATGGGTGCAGTAGCTCTGTCTTGATAATCTATTGCCGAGGTCATCTTTTCAGCACCTATAAGCAATAGTTTTTTGCAGAACCCCGATTCTACATACAACGAAGCTGTTTTAAGACCATATATAAAACCCGAACAGCCCACGTTCATGTCCATACTCATACCACCATGTATGCCACATTTATCTGCCACAATACTTGCAGTAGCAGGGAAATGCATATCTGGAGTCACAGTACAGCATATAACGCCGTCTATTTCTTCGGGTTTAATATTATTATTCTCTAATAAATTCTTTACTGCTATAGCGGCCATGTCAGAGGTAGCCTTACCTTCCTCTTTCAACATACGACGCTCTTTAATGCCAATACGAGTCATTATCCATTCGTCGGAAGTATCCACCATTTGGCTTAATTCTTCGTTCGTCAAGATATAATCGGGAACATATCCCTCTACAGCAGTTATGGCAGCTCTGATTTTACTCATATAATCAAACTTTAAAACTAAATATCCCCTACCACCTCTAGATGTATTAGAGGATATATACTATTCGTTATATTTCTTAATAGCCATACAAGCATTATGACCACCAAAACCAAAAGTATTGCTCAACGCAACATTTACAGTGCGATGCTTTGCAGTTCCAAAAGTATAATCTAAGTCTGGAACGTTTGGATCATCTGTAAAGTGGTTGATTGTTGGAGGCACTATATCGTTCTTAACAGCCAATATTGTAGCAATAGCTTCTACTGCTCCGGCAGCACCTAGTAAGTGTCCTGTCATTGACTTGGTAGAGTTTATACTGATATTCTTTGCATGATCTCCAAACAACGAAACTATAGCTTTAGGCTCAGCAATGTCGCCAATAGGAGTAGAAGTACCATGAGTATTGATGTGGTCCACTTCTTTAATGTCTACACCACCTTCTTCCAAAGCATACTTCATAGCCATCATAGCACCCAATCCTTCAGGATGAGGAGCAGTTATATGATGAGCATCAGCAGTGAGTCCACAACCTATAATTTCAGCATATATTTTAGCACCACGAGCTTTAGCGTGTTCGTAGCTTTCCAATACTAAGCCAGCACCACCTTCGCCTATTACAAAGCCATCACGGTCTTTATCGAAAGGACGAGAAGCTGTCAAATAATCATCATTGCGAGTAGATAGAGCTTGCATAGAATTGAAACCGCCTACACCAGCAGCACAAATAGAAGCTTCAGAACCTCCTGTTATCATCACATCGGCTTTGCCTAAGCGTATCATATTAAATGCATCGCTGATAGCATGAGACGACGAAGCACAGGCAGACACTGTGGCAAAGTTTGGTCCACAAAAACCATATTTTATGGATATTTGACCTGCACACATATCTGCAATCATCTTAGGTATAAAGAAAGGGCTAAAACGAGGCACGTAGTTGCCTTTGGCAAACGAATTACACTCATCTTCGAAGGTAGTTATACCACCGATACCCGAAGCCCAAATAACACCTGCTCTAAATTTGTCCAACGACTCTGGATTCAATCCAGAATCTTCCATGGCTTGAGTAGCAGCCACTAGTCCATATTGTGTATATAAATCAAGCTTTCTAGCCTCTTTACGGTCAAAAAAAGCTTCAGGATTATAATCCTTAACTTCGCAAGCAAATTTCGTTTTGTGTAGCGAAGCATCGAAGCGGGTTATTAATCCTGCTCCACTCTTACCGTTCAACAATGCATCCCAATAGGTATTTACATCATTTCCAATAGGGGTTATACACCCTAATCCAGTTATAACAACTCTTGGTAAAGTATTCTTCATTCTTTATCTATTTTTGTTTTTATATGGATTACTCGTTCTATCGAGTACTTATGATTGTTCTGTTTTTTGGTATAAATATTCAACAACATCGCCCACAGTTTTTATGTTTATCATATCCGTTTCTGGTATGCTCACTGAATATTCATTTTCCAATGCCATTATTAATTCGCTTATATCTAATGAATCTGCCGACAAATCTTTACGTAAATCAGCATCCATCGTTATTTCGTCTCTATTTATGCCTAATTTATCTTCTATTATGTCCTTTATTTTGTCTTCTAAAACTATTTTTTTCATACTTATTCGATATTAATATTTAGTTTGCAAAGAAACAACATTTTTTTGTTTCAAACAGCTTTTTTAACAGTAAATAAATGATTTTTCTTATTAATCTACTATTTATCAGCTTAATATAGCACTTATAGGAGCCAATATCTTTCTAAAGCTACTCAGTGCTAATAAAAAACAGTCTTACAATATCTTAAACCTTTTTCGCCAAACATATTTCTTAATATCATTTTTCATTTTAACATGGCATTTTTCTCCATTTTCATCATTTTTCGGTAGTTTTTTCTCAGTTTTTTGAGACAAAATCTTCTGTATTTTAGAACTAATATATCGTCACTTATCACCACGCCTATTTCTGTAGAAAATATATTACATTTTATGCCTTGAATATAATTTATGGACTACTTTCGAACGTGAATTTTTTAGAAGTTGCCAATTATTTAGTGCTTTATTCTTTTCAAATACACCTCACCCATGTCACCTTCAAACTTATAGTTGTCAAACATCTCAGGTTTAAAGTGGAACAGCAGCGTGTCGTTCACCAAAAATGGGAGATACGAAATGTCGTGATACTCCAAATCCTTATTTGGCAAATTATAAATATCATCCTGAATATCTCGAGGATTATATATCATCTCTTTATCAAACTTTTGCTTGGTCATGCACGGTGCCGATATTTCAAAATGAGTGCAAATGTCATTGCTGTAGAGCGAAAACTCTCCCTTTTCATTGCTGTAGGTGTTTATGCCTACAGTCCAATCGCTGTTCCATCCTCTCACTACGGCACCTTCTATAGGCTTGCCAGTTTTTTCTTCCAGCACCCTACCCCTCAGCACAATATTGCTATAACCCAACATATTGTAGTAGTTCACAGCTTGCCAAGGCTCTTGAGCTGCATAGGATACCACCTTCTTCACGTTGTGTGCCGCAGGTTTTAGAGTGCCAACCATGCTCAGAGTGCTATCCTGTGCAAAAGTAAGCCCTTCGTGGTTCAGCAAGCCCGAATATTCTGCCTCGAAATGTACGTTGTACGAATCCTGAAACTCCCACCATCCAAAACCACTTGCACCACAGTTCAGTGCATATTGATACACCTCGTTCATAAACACTGTTTGCATTTCATATTCCACCGAGTCGTTGTCCACCGCAAACGATGTTTCTCCTATAACCCAAGGCTTGCCAATATAATTGGAATACCACCAAATTTCGTTTGGCACCCTAAGAGGGTGATAGGTATGAAACTGTACAAAGTCCACAGGTAGCAATGCGGGATCCCATTCGAAAACCTCGATGGGTTCGGAAAATCCTATCGTAAATAGCTGATGTGGTGCATATTTATCTACCATAGCCTTCCATTCCTCCACCACCGCCAAAGCTTCTTCTTTGCTACGCTCCTTGGCTGGGTCGAAATACAAAGGCTCGTTCATAAAATCGTAGGCAAACAATGTGGCATTTTCAGAGCAGTGCTTCAACAATTTCTTGGTATAGCTCTTCAACTCCCTGTCGAACGGTGGCTTTATAAGCAACATCACTCTTAGGCCACTCTTCTTTGCTAGCAATAAAAAATCATCTATAGCATTAATAATACGTTCCTCATTTTCTTTTAAATACACAGCTGTCTTAGACTGGAAGTAATAGCCTTTATCATCCTTGCCCATCACGTCCATGCACAGCCTCACACTGTTGAAACCCAATTCTTTCATAATCATCAGATGAGTTTCCACCTGCTTTAGCAGCTGCTCTTTGGCATAGGCTTCATAGTCTGTAGGATTTTCATAATATTGGGCTGGAGATATTACAATATCCTGTCCCACAGCCATTGGCTCCACTTTGTAGTTCACCATTATGGGGAAAAAAGCACTATCCCCTACTGCAAAGGCATCGCCATCTAAGAACACGAAGTCCTCGTACCTTTCATTTCCAAACCTAGCACTCAGGCTATTATCAGAGCAAGACGAAAAAAGAAAAGCTCCAAACAAAAATGATAAAACTGTAATAATGCCGATATTCTTCATGCTAATGTATATAACAATAGGAGCAAAAAACCAATTGTTTTTTACTCCTATTTATGTATGTTATGAATTAATGATTGATTTTAAATTTCCCAAGTATCACCGCTGTTCAATAAGTCGTCCACACATTTGTATTTAGAAGCAGCTTTTACTTCTTCCATTTGTTCTTCAAACATTTGAGTGTAAACACCTTTCTTCACCGAACGGATAACACCGATAGCCACTGGGAAGTCGCCCTTCATTTGAGCAAGCATCATGTGGATACCTGTATCTTCAGTAGTTTCGTCATGAAC
>JAFZEK010000276.1 GCA_017560705.1 Bacteroidales bacterium
CATATAAAACACTTTTACATATAGAGCATTAGAAAGAAAATCTACCCCCTTATATGTTAGCGAGTTTTGTTTTAATCTTCATCATTATCCATATAGCCGTAGCCATAACCATAACCATGTTTTCTTTTATAAGCATTCTTGCGTTTTTTCAAGTCGATACCATTGATAACCACAGCCAATGATGGGAACTTATTGTCTTTTTCCAATTGGTTTATATACTTGAACGACTGCTTGTTAGTGTAGTCAGCTCTACATACATACACGCACAAATCCACCACACGAGAGATGATATGAGTGTCGGTAACCATAGCAATAGGTGCAGTGTCAAGCACCACATAGTCGTAAGAATTTTTCAGCACCTCTATCAGTTTGTCCAAAGATTTCAACGACACCAATTCAGTCGGATTAGGAGGCACAGCACCACCAAAAAGTATATCCAAATTGTTGCTAATCTTAGATTTTTCTATAATATCGGACAAATCAGTGTTTTCCCAATCTCTCAAATAAGTGGTTACACCTTTGTTTCGCTTGTTCACACCGAAGACTTTGTTCAGCCCAGGCTTGCGGATATCCATTCCCACCACTATAACTTTTTTGCCCAAAAATGCTAAACTACAAGCAACATTGGCAGTTACAAAACTCTTACCTTCACCAGGCACACTTGAAGTGAAAGCCAACACCTTCTTTTCTTCACCAATCATAAAAAGCAAGTTGGTTCTCAAAGCACGGAAAGCTTCTTCCATTATATCGTTCTCATTTTCACGCACCTGAATGTTACCCACCTTTTTCTCATCTATCATTGGTATTTCACCCACCACAGGCATTTGAGTTATTTTTTCTACATCATCTTTGTCCTCAATCTTGTACTTAAAAAATTCCATAAGGTAAAGCACCACAGCAGGCAAAGCCGCACCCAAAACCAATGCTACCAACATCATCACACCTTTTCTTGGCGACACTGGACTTTTCGCTGCCAAAGGTTTTTCTATTATACGTCCATTGCTAGCCGTAACAGCAAGAGTTATAGCATTTTCCTCACGCTTTTGGAGCAACATTGTGTACAATGTAGCTTTTATTTCTTGTTTTCTAGTTTTGTTCAAAAACTCTTTTTCATGTTGAGGCACACTATTTATACGTCCTTGAAATTTATTCACTTGACGCTCAATTTCTTTCTTTTGAATTTGTAAACCTTCAAGCACACTAGCTATAGTTGTTTTAACCGTAGCCCTCATCACCTCAATAGAAGCATTGAGTTTCACCACCGCAGGATTGTTTTCAGAAGAAGTTCTGAGTAATCTTTTATGTTCTATTATCAGTTTGTTATAATCATCTATCACCGATGTAAGACTTTGATTTTGAAGTCCTACATTGGCAGGTATAATATCAAAATCATTCTTGGCATCGTTGATATAGCTTTGCAAAGACTGCACCAAATTAATTTGAGTTATATTCTCAGTAAAAAGCTGCTGATACTGAGAGTTTTCTTGCAAAGCTAACTGAGCATCGCTAGCCAAATCCGTCAACCCTGATTGTTGTTTGAACCTAGCCAACTCACTATCAGCACTACCCAACTCTTTATCTATAATCTTTATGCGTTCATCAATAAACTCAGCAGTTTTTCTTGCTATCTCGTTTTTCTCGTCGTTAGCATCTTGGTTATAAACTGTTATAAGATGATTTATAAAATCAATACCTCTTTGTTTCACAGTGTTTTCTACACTAATTCGAGCAATGGTAGTGGTTTTAGAAGAAGGAGTTACAGTGAGTTTTGCACAATAGTTCAATGCCACATCCGATGGTGAACTAATGGTAATCAAATATTTGGCATCTTTCACTTCTTCGTCCCACAAATTTATAATCTCATAATTAGGCGTAAATTCTATATCACCCACAGGAGTAGACAACACGTAAGGGAAGTTTTCAAACACCTCATTAACAATAAAATCCTCATCATTCACATGATATTTCACCGAGGCTTCTACAGTGCTTGGGTAGGTGTATTTCATTTTTATTGAAATAGGTTTCACCAACATGTCAGCATTTTCAGCATTCATATACACCTCTATAGGCTGAGTGTGATAAAGTGGGGTATTATAAGATAATACATTTGATTTAGAAGTATTTATATACACACCCAAATCACAAACCACTTTCTTTATGAGAGTATGAGATTTGAGAATTTCTATCTCGTTGTCAAAATTATTGGTTATGGACATCATACCAAAATCTTGAATAGCAGCCAATGGATTGACACCACTGCTATGTTTATCGTCTTCTTTTATAAGAACCGAAGCATCTATTTTATACACAGGAGTTTGATAACTAGTGTAAATAAAAACACAGAAAAGACAGGCTAAAATACTTACAACAAACCAAGGCCAGTATATCATCATCTTCGACAATAAATCTTGGATATTTATTGATTCAAAGATTTCATTATCAGAATTGTTTATAGTATTTTTATTGTTATTATAATTGTTGTTGTAGTTTTTATTCAAATGTTCCATATCTTTTCTTTTTGCCGAAAAAAAAATTCTACCTAAGTTTTATATATTTGAAATTAGTAATATTGAATACACAATATTTATTTTCAGCATATTATCTCAAAATTGTAACCAACAAACTAGCTATCGACACCAATACAGAAGTAGCAGTGAGCCAAAGCCCTGTAGAAGAACCCACCTCAGAGTTTTTAGCCTTAGTTTCGTTTGGAGTAACATACAGAATATCATTTTGTTGCAGATAATAACATGGTGAGAGAATTAAATTAGCATCATTCAAATTCAAAGTTATAATCATTCTCTTACCATCAATATCTTCACGAATGAGCTTCACATTATCTCTAATACCATACACTGTCATATCGCCTGCCATAGCTAAAGCTTCTAACACATTGACTTTCTCATTATTAACAGTAAAAGTTCCAGGACGAGCCACTTCACCCAACACTGAAATTTTATAGTTTGTCATCCTCACATTTACAATTGGAGTTTCTTTCAAATAAGGGTTCAACTTATTCTTTATCAAGTTTTCAGCTTCAGTTTTAGTCAATCCACCAATTTTAATTCGTCCTAGCACAGGAAAATCTATTTCCCCATCATTGTTCACTAAGTATTGTTGCAACGAGGGTTGCTGAGTAAGGTTATTATATTTACCTGTAGTAATGGAACTTTGCACCACCAAATTAAATGGTGAAGCCGCTTCAGGGTCGGAGGTATTTACAGTGATAATAAGCAAATCTTTTGGCATAATCTTAGCATCGTACAATGGCAGAGGAGCAATGGTATCATTTACTACCTCAGCATTTTGCATATATGGCACTTTCTTATAAGAACCACATGAGGCTAACATTAGTAGAGCTAAAACTATCCACACTCTACAACTTAGTGTTTTTATCTTAAACCAGTTTTGTTTCATCTTATTCTATAAAATACTTTTTGCCCCATAAAGAGCAAACTCTAAAACATATCACTATTCACTACTTTTCAATAACTTAGCATCACTTTTCAAGTGAAAAACAAGACTGCAAAGATACACATATTTTTCCAAATGAACAAGCTACTTAGCAGACACTCATCATTATATAAGCAACTCATAGACTTTTATTCAAACTCAAAAAAGAAAAAGCCATCACTCCGACAGTCAACAATAAAAAACAAAAGATGAACTTTTATTCTAAAAAAAAAGGAGCAATGGCTTTTATCTTAATTATTATTCCACTCAGAATAAATGAGATAAAAATCTAAGTATATGATATTTAAATTAAATACTAGCTTTTATATCGTCCATAATTCTTTGAGCTAACTCATTAGCTTTTTCAGCTGTTTTGCTCTCAGAATATATTCTTATAATAGGCTCGGTGTTGGATTTACGCAAGTGTACCCATTCATTTCCAAACTCTATCTTCACACCGTCAATAGTGCTTATAGGTTGGTTTTTGTACTTTTCAGCCACTTTGTTCAACACGCTATCTACATCTATTTCAGGAGTAAGTGATATTTTATTTTTAGAAATCACATAGTTTGGATATGTTTTACGAAGTTCAGAAACAGAGCAACCTTTCTTAGCCAACAATGTTAGGAACAAAGCTACACCTACCAAAGCATCACGTCCATAATGAAGTTCAGGGTATATAACACCACCATTACCCTCACCACC
>JAFZEK010000277.1 GCA_017560705.1 Bacteroidales bacterium
ATGCCATTGGAACGCAAAGCTCCTGGTGTTATATTCAGACAACCCGTAGAAGAACCTTTGCAAACAGGTATTAAAGCTATAGACTCTATGATTCCTATTGGCCGTGGACAACGTGAGCTTATCATTGGCGACCGCCAAACAGGAAAAACAGCTATAGCAATCGATACTATTATAAATCAGAAAAGTTTCTACGATGCAGGAAACCCTGTATATTGTATATATGTAGCTTGTGGACAAAAAGGCTCCACAGTAGCTAACTTAGTAAAAACATTGGAAGAAAAAGGAGCCATGGCATATACTATAGTAGTAGTAGCCACTGCCTCTGACCCTGCTGCTATGCAATTCTACGCACCTTTCACAGGAGCAGCCATTGGAGAATACTTCCGCGATACAGGACGCCATGCTCTTGTAATATATGACGACTTGAGTAAGCAAGCTGTTGCCTACCGTGAAGTGTCATTGTTGCTTCGTCGTCCTCCAGGACGTGAAGCTTATCCTGGCGACGTATTCTACTTACACTCTCGCTTGCTAGAACGTGCAGCTAAAATTATCAAATCCGATTCAATAGCTGCCAACATGAACGACTTACCCGAATCATTAAAGGGCAAAGTGCGTGGTGGTGGTTCGCTTACAGCATTACCTATCATCGAAACACAAGCTGGTGACGTATCAGCATACATCCCTACCAACGTTATTTCTATCACCGATGGACAAATCTTCTTGGAAACAAACTTGTTCAACTCAGGTGTTCGTCCGGCTATTAATGTTGGTATTTCCGTATCTCGCGTAGGGGGTAAAGCACAAATCAAGTCTATGAAAAAGATTGCAGGAACATTGAAATTAGACCAAGCCCAATTCCGTGAATTGGAAGCCTTCTCTAAATTCGGTTCGGATTTGGATGCAGCCACGAAAGCAGTGTTGGATAAGGGTATAAGAAACGTTGAAATATTGAAACAACCACAATACTCGCCGATGAAAGTGGAAGAACAAATAGCTATTATATATTGCGGTACCAACGGATTGTTGATAAACGTTCCAGTGAACAAGATAAACAATTTCGAATCCGAATATATCTTCTTCTTACGCGAAAACCATGCTCAAGTGTTGGAAAATTTGAAAGCAGGTAAACTACTAGACGAAGATTTGAAGACACTACGCAGTGTAGCATCAGATTTAGCACAAAAGTATAGTAACAAATAGGCAAGAGTAAAGCAATGGGAAATTTAAAGGAAGTTCGGACACGCATAGCCTCTGTAAGTTCTACACAGCAGATTACATCGGCGATGAAAATGGTATCTGCCGCAAAGTTTCGTCGTGCTCAAAATGCAATATTAACAATGCGTCCTTATTCGGCTAAGCTGAATGAAATAATTGCAAACATTGATGTAGAAGATGGAGTAGAAACTCCATACCACAGAACTGGAAAAACAGAAAAAGTGTTGCTTGTTGTTATAGCATCAAACAAAGGATTGTGCGGAGCATTCAACTCTAACGTTATAAAGGAAGCTAGCAAAAGAATAGCATATTACACAGAAGAAAACAATGCCGAGCTAAGCCTAATGACCATTGGCAAACGCACCACAGATTTTTTCACAAAACGTACTTCGTATGTTACTGATTCGTTCATAGACATTCTTGACAAACCAACGTTTGACAACATCTCTGAAATTGCCGAAATAGTAATGAAACGTTTTTGCGAAAAGAAATATGACAAAGTGGAACTTATATACAATCAATTCAAGAACTCTCTTACTCAAATAGTATCGATAGAACAGTTCTTACCTGTTGTAACAAAGAAAGACAATAAAACAACTGCTCCTACCATAAAGAGCGACTATATTTTTGAGCCTAACAAAGAGAGCATATTGAAAGAAATGATTCCATTGTCGTTGCGTTCTCAGTTCTATAGAGTTCTACTTGATTCACTAGCCTCTGAGCACGGTGCTCGAATGACAGCAATGCAAAAAGCAACAGACAACGCTAGCGAACTACTCAAAGAACTTAGACTTACATACAACAAAGCTAGACAAACCGCTATTACTAATGAGATTATAGAAATCGTAAGCGGTGCTGAAGCTCTGAATGGATAAGAAAATCACATTATTATATTAGAAATACAAAAGTCGGAATTACTATAATTCCGACTTTTTTTCATACAAAATACATCTATGAATAATTATATTATAAATTCTTACAAGAATCTTTCACTCGTACAAAAAATCGAATATTCAGCTTTATTGCTCTTGGCATTCTTAATTCCGATAAGTTGGTTATGGGCTTCTCGTGCTACCCTACTTTTAGTTGTTGCCATGGTAGCAAAACTCATAGTAGAAGAGAAGAACCATATAATTAGAAAAAAAGAACCTCGACAAAAATTATTTCTATTCTTTTGTATATCATACATCCTTTATGCTATAAGCATGATTTACACTTCCAACACCGATGTCGGGTTACAAAATCTTGAAAAAAAACTATCGTTCATCGTATTCCCGCTGTTCTTTCTTGTAGCAAATCTATCATACCTAACACAAAACCGTATACATATTATATTATATAGCTTTGTTGTTGGCTTATTTGCTTTCGTATTCATAAACTTATCATGGGCCACATACGATTACATTTTTCTGAATGCCCCAATAGGACGCTTTATTGGTTGGGAAGTGACCAAACTTGCATATATCCATCACACATACGTGGCTATGTATTCTTGTTTGGCTATTGTATTTTGCTTCTTCAAGATATTTGAACAACCAAACATTTTCAATTTAAAGACAGTATTACTCAGTATTGCAATAATATTTTTTATCCTATTCATTATCCTTGTAGAATCCAGAGCCGGAATATTGTGCATGGGTTTGTTATTTTTCTTCTTACTATTGTGGATACTAATCTATAAAAAAAGTTTCCGTACAATGTTGAGTGTCGGAGGCATTGTTGTTGGTGTTATAATTATATCTTGTCTAGTATTCCCTAGTGGATTAAACCGTTTAATAAAAACTCAGCAAGCTCTATCCGACAGCGAACAAAAAGAAGACATACGCATAACTTTATTAAAAGCAGGAACAAATGTAGCTAAAGAAAATTGGATTTGTGGTGTTGGTGTAGGCGACAGATGCGATGTTCTAGAGAATTATTACATCGAAAATAATTTAGACTGCGGAACTCTAAACTCCCACAACCAATTTATAGATACTACTATTAGCATTGGAGTGCTCGGCCTTTTAGCTCTACTAAGCTACTTCATACTACCTATTGTGCTATTTATCAAAGAACGGAAATGGAACTTCACATTGCTTCTGTTTCTTTTTATCATAGGATTCAATGCGGTATTTGAGGCAGTATTTGAAAGTCAAACAGGAATTATATTCTTCAACTTTATTTATTGCATACTATTTTTCTACTCTTTTGTACAAAAGATGGAAGACGATACTGCTCGCTAGTTTAATAACCGATTTTCCAAACTACAACATATTAAAAAAAAGATATTCCCATTTTGAGAATATCTTTTTCTTATTTTTATCTTGTAAAAAGAATTTGCTAATAGAATTATGCAAGTTCGTGGATAACAAGACCGGAACGCAATTTTGGTTCAAACCAAGTAGTTTTTGGAGGCATGATGTTACCGCTATCAGCAATATCAATAAGTTGTTTCATTGATACAGGATATAGAGCGAAAGCAGCTACCATTTCACCATTATCTACACGACGTTTCAATTCACCTAAACCACGGATACCACCTACGAAGTCGATACGTTTAGATGTACGAAGGTCTTTAATATCTAATATTTTATCCAATACTAAGTTAGAAAGGATAGTTACGTCAAGTACTCCGATAGGATCATTGTCGTTGTAAGTACCGGGTTTAGCGTTCAATTTATACCATTCACCATCGATATAAACGCTGAATTCGTGAAGTTTTGATGGTTTGTAAATATCAGCACCCATTTTTTCAACTTCGAAAGCTTCGTTCAAAGCAGCAAGGAACTCATCTTTAGACAAGCCGTTCAAATCTTTTACAACGCGGTTGTAGTCAATAATCTTTAATTGATTATCTGGGAATATAACAGTCATGAAATAGTTATATTCTTCTTCGCCGGTGTGGTTAGGATTTTGAGCTTTCTTTTCTTGACCAATCAAAGCAGCAGCAGCAGAACGGTGGTGACCGTCGGCGATATACATAGCAGGAATATCCTTGTCGAAGATTTCTACTAAGCGATCGATAGTTTTCTTATCGTCGATTACCCACAAAGTGTGTCCAAAGCCGTCTTCTTTTCCTACGAAGTCGTAAACTGGTTTTTGATTTTTTACTATGTTTTCAACGATAGCATCAATTTCTTGATGTGCAGGATAAGCGAAAAATACTGGTTCTACATTAGCGTTAGTAATACGAACGTGAATCATACGGTCTTCTTCTTTATCCTTACGAGTAAGCTCGTGTTTCTTGATTATTCCGTTCATATAGTCTTCGGAATGAGCACAAGCTACTATACCATATTGTGTGCGGCCATCCATTGTTTGAGCATAGATGTACAATTTTTCTTCTTCATCTTGAACTAACCATCCGTTCTTTTTGAAGCTATTGTAGTTTTCAACTACCTTGTCATACACCTCTTGGCTGTGTTCGTCGATTCCTTCTGGAAGGTCGATTTCAGCTTTAGTTACATGCAATAACGAATGTGGATTGCCAGAAGCTTCAACGCGTGCTTCTGCTGAATTTAACACGTCGTATGGACGAGATGCTAACTCTTTTACTATTTCTACAGGAGGACGTAATCCTTTGAATGCTTTAATTATAGACATCTTATTACTATTTTTGAATTATTAATTTCAGATTGCAAACTTACACATTTTTTTCCATATTTTGGCATTTTGGCGTATGTTTTTTATCTATGGGCTGTGCAAACACCTATCTTTCTCCACTTATTTAAGCATCTATCAATGCTTTACACTTCCCTATAAGGCTATCCCCTACCCCCTTGATTTGTCCAAAGCCCTACCATTATATGATATATGTATATTACTCGCCTTTTTTGCTCAAAACATACATCTTTGAAGGTCCTCTACCTACAAATGTTATACCCGACTCGGAGTCTTCGGCCAACTTTTTCAGCTCCCTTTGTGCCACTGAGTACGAAAGACCATTCATATAAGCATACTCATTTATGTTCAAAAACATATTTTTAGACAAATAATCCTGTGCTCTCTTTAGCCTCTCTTCGGCTGTATATTTCGAGCGTTTGATGGTTCTTTCTCCTTTGTTTTCCAACTCACAATGCTTATTTATATCTTTCAAGAATTTCTTATCAACCCTCAGGTTTACCCCTGTAACCTCTAGGTTAGACGGCTTTAGCTTATTGTCGTAATCGTATGCATTAGCTGTTCGCTTATTCTTTTTAGGCCCTATCTTTAAGCTCACTATGCCCAATCCATCAATAGAAACAGTATATCCTTGAGCCAAAAGACTAGCCATAGTCGATGATAGATGCACCAACACAGCTTTTATTGCTGCTTTGGGTATTCCCATTCCTAAGCTACTCATATAATCTGCAAGCTCATCACTGTCGAAATTCCTATTTGTTTCTATCTTATAACATACCTTCTTTTTGCCGTTGCCGCGCAAGTCTGGAAGTTCTTTTCTTACATAGTTCGCCATAACATCTATTACTTTTTATTAAACAATTATTCACCTCTGCGTTAGAAAAAAA
>JAFZEK010000278.1 GCA_017560705.1 Bacteroidales bacterium
GCTGTATTGTTGCTTGTAGATAGTGTCGTTTACTTCAAAGTTTCTGTTGTTGGATTTGATGTAAGAGCTAGCTATTTGTTGTCTTAGTTTAGCATTTTTTGCTGCAAGATGTTTGTTGGTAGAGGCAAGGTTGAAGTAGCCTGTAATGTTTTTGCTTTGGTTGTATACTTCACCTGCAATACCATTGCCCCACGATAGTATGACGGAACTTTGATAGTATGTGCTTTGTACTATTAAGAATATGGCTATGATTTCTAGAAAGATGAATAGGAAAACATAGCTATACTTCTTTATAAATCGAAATAGATTTTGCATACTAGTTGTTTGTTTAGTTTTTTAGTGTTTTAAAAAATCTTGAATGTTAGTTTTAGTTTGTTCTACTGCAGTATCAAGTACATCGTTGATAATAGTAATGTCAAAATGTTTGGCATGTTGTAGTTCCAAAGACGAACGCGAAAGGCGTTTTAGTATAGCTTCTTCTGTTTCGGTGTTTCTTTGGCGTAGGCGAGCTTCAAGGACTTCGATGCTTGGTGGCATCACGAAGATGGATAGGGCTTTAGAACCGAAGTATTCTTTTAGTCTCATACCGCCTAAAACGTCTACATCGAAAATAACAACTTTGTCGTTGCCCCATATTCTATTTATTTCGGACTTTAGTGTTCCGTAGCATATACCGTCGTATACTTCTTCCCATTCCAAGAAAGCTTCTTCTTCAATCTTTTTGGCGAAAGATTCGGGTGTTAGGAAATAGTAGTCTTTGCCCTCGGTTTCGCCTTGTCGTGGTTTTCTGCATGTGGCTGATATGGAGAACTCAAATTCGGGGAAATACTTCAATAGATGTTTTATTATGGTAGTTTTTCCCGAACCCGATGGAGCTGAGAATATTATTACTTTATTCTTGTTGTCGTTGTTATTCGAAGCGTTTTCTAGCATATAAAATAGTGATGATAATTTTAAAATTTACGTTCAAAGATTTTGAAGAAAGTTTGTACAGCTTGCGATTCGCTGTCCCAATTGTAGGTTTCTTCTATTGTTTTTATATATTCTAATGCATCTTCACGACTATCTATTTTAGAAAGTTTCAATATGAAGTCGTTGTAGGCTCTCATGTTGTCCTTGAATAGCTCGCTGATGAATAGGAATTTGTCGTTGACACCTATTACGCTTCTCAAGTCTTGAACTTTTTGCTTTTTGCTTTCAGTGTCTATGTTTGAGATATAAGAGCTTTTTTCTTTTGTTTCTAAGAATTTGTCGGCAATGGTTTTTACGCCCGAAAATTTATCCACTTGTTCAGCTGCTTTGCTCACATTGGATGATTTCAAATAGTCGAACAGCGATACTTGATGGCTTTCTTCTGTTTTCTTCTGTGTTGGAGCTGTTGTTTTTTCGGGTGTGTTTGCTTGTTGCTTGCTGTTGTTGTCAGTAGCAGGTGCAGTTTCTTTAGTTTGTGCGTTTTCAGCTTTAGGCGTATTTTCAGCGGTTTTTTCTTCTTTTTCTAAGTTTTTTTGTTCGTTGAGTTTGTCGAGTATAGTTTTAGGTTGGGATATTTTTTCAGCCAATACTGTTTTTTCAGATTGTTCGGGTTCTTCTTCTTGTATTAGCTGTTCAGCAATTGTGGTTTTTAGTTTTTCACCATCTATGCTGTCGTATGTAAGTAATGTTGTTGGTATTTCGTTGATAGTTTCAGGTTCTTCTTGAGCATTGTTGTCTGTTACCATTGTAGGAGTGTTTTCCACTTCCTCGTTGATAGGAGCGGAGTCTTCTTCTTTCATTGGTACGAAAGTCATGAAGTTTTTCTTGGGGATAAGTTCATCGTTGACAATGTCTTCCAACACAGAGTCGCTTTCTAATCCATCGTTAA
>JAFZEK010000279.1 GCA_017560705.1 Bacteroidales bacterium
ACAGCTGAAAATCAACAAATACTACATGGATATGCTTGGCAAAATATCCAACAGCAAGAAACCCACAGCAGCTGAAAAGGAAACGGCTACATTCATCAAAGAGAATGCAGAACACGCACGCTGGTTCATCGACGCACTAAAACAACGAACCAAAACGCTCGACGTAACCATGACTGCTATTATAGAACACCAACGCCAATACTTCCTATCGGGCGAGAAGAACGACATTAAACCTATGCTACTGAAAGACATAGCCAACGCCACAAACTTCGACATTTCCACTGTGTCGCGTATTGTGAACCAAAAATATGTGCAAACAGACTTTGGCACTTTCAGGCTAAAAGAGTTGTTCTCCAAAGCACTAGCTTCGGACCACGGCGAAGACGTGTCTATAAAGAAAATAAAAAACGAACTATTAGAACTTATAAAGAACGAAGACAAGGCAAACCCTTTGTCCGACGAAGATTTACAAGAACTACTGGAAGCCAAAGGCTACCCTCTAGCCCGACGCACCATCACTAAATATAGGGAAACACTGAAAATCCCTGCTGGACGACTGAGAAAGGAACTAGGAAAATAATGCAAAAAGATAAAGTAGAACAATATATCCTCAGATTCATCGAACTGATTTTTCATCCATTGCTTGCAATATGCTATTGTGTCATCATCATAGTAGCCGAAGGTATATTCCCTTTCCAAATCGTAAGCTACTCCATGAAAGAGCATGTAATCTATTTATTTACATGGATGATGTTCACCATTCCAATGCTGTTCATCTTCTTTCTAAACCATATTAAATACATAAAATCCTATTCCGACTTTTCTGTGGACGATCATTTTATTGTAAGCTACGTAGTAACAATAGCTAGTGCCACTGCCTACTTTATTTTGGCTAGAAGCATTGTTCCATTCATAATAGAAATCATTCCGATTATAACCGCTATCAGCTGCATGGGAATGGAAATAATATACAAAAAAATAAAAATAAACGCTCACGCAGTAGCCCTGTCATCAGTCCTTACTTATTTAATTATCATAGCCTTAGTACATGGCAAAAATTTATTATTGCCCATCATCTCCATCATTTTATCTATAGGAGTGGTAAACTATTCGGCTATAGAACAAGAAAAAAACAGTTTTTCCGTTCTATTAATAAGTAACGCATACGGAATTATAATAACAATAATAAGCCTACTATTAGTTATAACTATAGGATAAACCAAATCATGCAAAAAGAGAAAAAACATCATATCATCATAGAAACGCATTTATCAAACGTCAAGTCTTTGACCGTTTTAGCATTACTCATACTTGTAACTTTTGGTGCATCGGGACAAAAGAAGCAAAAGCTATCCTATTTCGACTCCCTTGTACAAGCCAAGTATTCCACTAGCATGACCGAAACCGACTCTATGGTTATAAACGAAACCGAAATCATAGACAAAGTGTTTCTGGAAGAGAGTGTAAACGAATATCCATCTCCAATTTGGTACGGCAGAGACTTTTCGAACTCGCGAGTACGCAAACCCAATGCTTCATTGGATTCACTTCCCGATGAAATAAGAATAAACCTAGTGAAAGACAGCACCGAGTTTTGTTTTCCTATCAAGAACTTCATCACCTCGCCCTACGGCTGGCGAGAACGCTGGAACCGTCCACATAGAGGTGTAGACATAGCACTCCGCACCGGCGACAAAATATATTGCTGCTTTGATGGTATAGTACGAATAGCCCGACCACTTGGAGCTTACGGAAACCTTGTTGTTGTACGCCACTACAACGGACTTGAGACAGTGTATGGGCACTTATCCAAAATACACGTAAAACCCATGCAGAAAGTGAAAGCCGGCACAGTATTAGGACTAGGAGGCAGCACAGGACGCTCCACCGGGCCTCACTTGCATTTTGAAGTACGATTCCAATACGAAGCCTTCGACCCCGAATGGATTTTGGATTTCAAAACCTACACTCTGCGTACCAAGAAACTATACTTGGACAAAACATATTTCGGCATAAAGAAACCTAGAAACAAGAAAGACTTAGCCATCTACAAGGCCGACGAGAGCATTGTGAAAGAAGAAGAAGTAACACAAGAACCTGAAACTGTAAAAGAAATAAAATACAAAGAACCTCGTTACCACATAGCTAAGAAAGGCGACACCTGGCCGAAACTGTCGAAAAAATATCGTATATCCATCAAAAGATTAAAACGACTAAATTCTGCCACCGACGACTATATAAAGCCTGGAACACAAATAAGATTAAACTAATCATCAATATATTATGATAACAAAAAAGACAAACTTATCAGACTATAACCCCGAAATTATCCCTTCGGGAAAAGATTTCAACATAGGAATAGTAGTATCCGAATGGAACTCCGAAATAACTAACAGTTTATTAGACGGTGCATACAACACACTTCTAAAGCACGACGTTGCCGAAGAAAACATTACTGTAGAACGAGTACCGGGCAGCTTCGAACTACCTTCCGGAGCCAAATTCATGCTAAAGTATGGCAAATATGACGCTATTATTTGTTTAGGTTGCGTTATCCAAGGCGAGACACGTCACTTCGATTTCATCTGCGACGCTGTTGCTAACGCTATAGCACAACTAGCCATGGAAGAAAACCGTCCTGTAATATTTGGCGTACTCACTACTAACGATATGCAACAAGCACAAGACCGCTCAGGTGGAAAACATGGCAACAAAGGAGTGGAAGCCGCTGTAACAGCACTTAAAATGGCCGACTTAAGAGCTCATCTAAAACATAATTCCAAAAAATAAACAAGCAAAACTATAGCGATGGGTACAAAAATAGTATTTATGGGAACACCTGACTTTGCTGTATCGTCCCTAGATGCACTTTATAAAGCCGGCTACGACATAGCTGCCGTAGTTACCGTTCCAGACAAGCCTGCCGGAAGAGGTCAAAAGATGAGTATTTCGGCCGTAAAAGAATATGCCTTAGAACATAACTTACCTATACTGCAACCCGAAAAACTTAGAGACGAATCTTTTATCCAACAGTTGCAAGATATTAATGCCGACGTATTCGTAGTTGTTGCATTCAGAATGCTTCCAAAGATTGTATGGCAAATGCCTAAACTCGGAACATTCAATCTTCATGCGTCATTGCTTCCGCAATACAGAGGTGCAGCCCCTATAAATTGGGCTATCATAAATGGAGAGAAAGAAACAGGCGTTACCACATTTCTATTGAACGAGGAGATAGACAAAGGTAAGATTCTATTACAAGAAAAAATAGACATCCTTCCCAACGACAACGCCGAATCCATCCACGATAAACTTGCCATCATAGGAAAAGACTTGGTAATAAAAACAGTCGAAGGCTTAGCAAATAATAGCATAACACCTATAGAACAACAAAGTTATGACGAAAGTATGCTTAAACCAGCTCCTAAGATTTTCAAACCAGACTGTACTATAAATTGGAATAAACGAGGAGAAGAAATCGTGAATTTTGTTCGTGGTCTTTCGCCCTACCCAGCCGCTACAATGCAAGTAACCGATTCCGAAAAAAAGACATCAATATCTTTCAAAGTCTTCGATGTAGAGTTCGAACCCTGCACAAATGCAGAAAAAAATAAGGTGTATACCGACCAAAAAACCTATTTAAAAGTAGGTATTTCCGACGGATATATACGAATAAACGCCCTACAAATGAGTGGAAAGAAAAAAAATAACATAGAAGACTTCCTTCGCGGCAACTCTGCAAGCAATTACATATTAGACATTTAGAAAAACACTTCCAAAATAATAAGAAAAAAATATTATATAAAATAGAAATATATTGTTGCTTATATCTATTTTTTTTGTATCTTTGCACCGTCTTAGGATAATAATTTGTTTATCATATAAAAATAACTTGTTATGAATAAAAGCGAACTAATTAACGCAATGGCCGATAACTCCGGCCTATCCAAAACTGATGCAAAGAAAGCTTTAGATGCTTTCATAAACGTAACAACTGACACACTAAAGAACGGTGAAAAGATCAGCCTTATAGGTTTTGGAACATTTGGAATTTCTGAAAGAAAAGCACGAGTTGGTTTAAACCCTCTTACTAAAGAGAAAATAGAAATCCCTGCAAAGAAAGTTATCAAGTTTAAACCAGGAGCAGACCTTAAGTAAGCTTTATAGGAAACGAGCTTCGTGTTCGTTTTGCAAATAACTTGTAATAATTTCCTCAAGAATCTTTCTATTCTTATTATAGTGGCCTTAAAACGCCTTTCTATATAAGAATAGAAAGATTTTTGTTTTAGGCAACTTCTAAAAATAAAGAACGCTTTCTATATTTTCCATTTATCTAGAAAACATAGAAAGCGTTCTGCGAAACTTATACGTAAGCACCCTAAAGATGCTTTTATCTAAGGCTTATCTCAACAATAATAAACTACCTTTTTGTTGAACAACCTTATCAGTTTCTATTCTGCGGTATGTAGAAACGTAAACGTATGTTCCTTGCTTACATTTCTGACCATTATATGTTCCATCCCAACCTTCTGACACATTGTTTGTCGAGAATACCAAAAGACCATCTCTATTGTAGATATACAAGCTATAATCTCTTATATCGTTGGTAGTAGAAAC
>JAFZEK010000280.1 GCA_017560705.1 Bacteroidales bacterium
AATCATAGCAAATATGATACTCTTCGCCAGACCGGGGTGCTGCCTCGCACAGCACTTTGACCGGAATAGTGATATTACTATCCACCAACTCTTTCAACCTATACAAACACTGCTTATATTGATTAGTATCTCGGTCGCTTACAAAAACATTAGGAGGGCTTTGAGTAATGGTGTCAGCATCCATTTCTATCAATTGTGGGTTTACAAACTTTTTGTCCGAAACCTTTCCTCCACAACTACACAACAATGCAACGGCAATAAATAATATATATGCATTATTGCGATATCTGTTATATGTTATTTCTTGTTCCATTATAGTATGTATTATTTATTGTCTAAATTCTAGCTTTTTTATCCTAAGACTTACTCTAATAAACGAACCTATACCATCTAATTTCATCGAATGGCCTTCGGCCAAATAGCGTGTCATCACTGTGGGAATTGCATTTTGCATTGCCATTGCATCGGTTTGGCTTATGGTGCTTTCCTTTTCAATGTCTTTTGCCAAACGATGTGCGTTATAGCAACTTACTGTTTTGGATACCGACATCCATTTTTCTGTAAGCTTTACGTACCTTTTTGAATAAAAAGCCATAGTTTTAAATATTATTGATTGATAACTAAAGATACTTACCTTTCAAAGGGTGATGTTTTCGGAGTTTTTTCCCAAATCATAAATACCTGATTTTCAAACATTGTAATCTTCTCTGGAGAAGACTCCAATCTTCTCTGGAGAAGACTCCAATGTTCTCCGGAGAAGACTCCAATGTTCTCAAAAGAAGATTGGAGTCTTCTCAGAACACCTCTTTAAAAGTCTTTTCATAACGATAAAAGATATTTTTTAGTATCCGAGATATTTCAAAATTTTTCCTATGGATTTTACAGATAAAAAGAACGTCTAAAAACTTCTTTTCTCGAAGAAATCTTTAGACGTTGCTTCAAAATTTATTTATGACAAATATGCGATTCTAAGAATGTTTTCTCTGCCATGTATGAGCTTCTTACAAGCGGACCGGCTTCTACATTGTCGAATCCTAGCTCCATACCTATCTTTTTATATTCGGCAAACTGCTCGGGGGTTACATATTCTACTATATCTAAGTTTTGCGGAGTGGGTTGTAGATACTGACCTATTGTAAACAATCTACATCCGGCTTGTCTTAAATCTTTCATCACTTGCACCACTTCGTCTTTTGTTTCTCCAAGGCCTACCATTATGCCGCTTTTGGTTATAAAACCTTTGTCGGCAGCATACTTCAAAGCGTCTAAGCTGACTGGATATTTGGCACGGCTACGCACTTGATTGGACAAACGCTCTACCGTCTCCATATTATGTCCATAAACATCCGGTTTGCTTTCAAGCACTATATCTATCCATTCTTTGTTGGCATCGAAGTCGGGCACAAGGATTTCTATTATTGTGTTTGGGTTTTGATTGCGTATTTCAGTTATAGTGTCGGCCCAGTGCTTAGCACCTCTGTCGGGCATGTCATCTCTGTCTACCGATGTGATAACGCAATGTTTTAATTTCATCAGCTTAACACTTTCAGCCACTCTTGCAGGCTCTTGAGCATCTGCAGGCAATGGTTTTCCGGTCTTTGTGGCACAAAACTTACAGCTACGTGTGCATATTTCGCCTAGTATCATAAATGTAGCAGTGCCTTTGCTCCAACATTCTCCTATGTTCGGACATTTGCCACTACTGCATATAGTGTGAAGATGGTGTTGTTCTACTATCTTTTTTGTTTGAGGATAATTTTCACCTCCGCCAAGTTTTATTTTCAACCAATCTGGTTTTCTCCTTATTTCCATCGTATATATTATTTAATGTTTATTCTTAGTTTTATCTATGTTTCGTCGTAGTTGCGAATACTTTATTCGCTCCATAGCCGAATGTTTTATTATCTTTTTAAAGTCTGCTTCGCCGGCAGTATCTATCTTTTGCAGTTCGCTCATTCGCTCTTCTGTCACCTCTAGCCTCGGAATCACATCAGCGTTGTATGGGCAAGCCTTTTGGCAAATGTCGCAACCAAACACATAGCCTTTCAAATCAATATCGTCGGGCAAGGCATCGGCTTTGTTCTCAATAGTATGATAGGCGTTGCACCTATTGGCGTTAACACCATTTGGGGTTATAGCTCCATTTGGGCAAGCATCTACGCATCTAGTGCATTCTCCGCAATGGTTGGGCACTTCTTCATCATAGTCTGAAACAATATTACACACCAACTCGCCTATATTCACCCACGAACCCAAGGATTCATTTACAAGCAACGTATTCTTCCCTATCCAACCAAGACCGCAACGAGCAGCCCACATCTTATCCGAAATAGGGGCTGTATCGACATACGGAGTTGCTTTAAACGCTGGGAAATCTGTTTGTATTGTGTCTATCAGCCGAAATAATTTCTGCTTTATCGTCCGATGATAGTCCTCAGAGTAGGCATATTGTGCCACAAATGGCGACTTTACAAGCACTTGCGATGGCTTATAACTCAAAAGGACACTTATTACAGACACTCCGTCGGCATTTAGATGTGAGGGGCTAAAACGTTTGTCCAAATATTTTTCCATATAAGACATACTGGCATTATACCCCAACTCCAACCACTTGGAATACCGCTTTTCAAAGTCGGTCAACACTGAATCTTTAGCTACACCACACGCATCGAATCCGCATTTTGCAGCTTGCTCTTTGATATAACTTGCCGGTATGTATAATTCTGCATCCATAACCGAAGTATCGTACTATTGCTCAAGAGTAAAAAGTGTCAGCAATTCTTCAGGCACATTATGCTCATCCGACAATGTATTCAAAGGCACCACAGCCGAGCCCAACTCATAATCTTTAAGTAGCAAAGGGCGGTTGTTTGAAGAATAGAATCTTTCTATCGTCAGTGTCAAAGCAGAGTTCACTTCGTCCACCGTTCCGACGCACTCAAAAGGTTTTTGAGCTTCTTTACCTATAAGCTGAGCAAAATAAAGCTTCAACGATTCATCGTCCAGCATAGACTTTCCAAAAATAGCGTTCAGCGTCTCCGGCTCTATAAAAGGAGAAAGAATAATGTAGGCAAACAAGCATTTAGCACAGCTTCCGCACCAAACATCGGTTTTACTACCCACATTACAGCTTTTAAACACACTGAAATATTTTCTATTTCGAGCAAAGAGCATAGCAATTTGCAATTCAGTAAGAGGTCGTAAGAAACTGAAATAATCAAAGTCGTCCGAAATATAGTCTTTTACATATCTTCGAAAATCATTCTCAAACTCCAAGCTCTTACTATATTGGTGATTTACATTTGTGCCAATAATAGTACTTTCATTGGCACTAGACTCGTTGGACAAAGCAATGAACTTTCTACCCGTCATAGCCGAAGCCAACAAAGTATAGAATGCCAACATAGCCGAGAAAGGTGTATGCCCATTCAAATAACCTTCAGCATTAAGTTTCAATAGCAGCGGATGTATTGTTCTCTTTATCTCGATGAAAGCCTCTCTGTCATAACCGGCTATAGCAGCACACTCAGTAGTAGCACCCCTAGGGTTTATAATCATTGGGCAAATATCCTTACCGGCTTGAGACAGCAATTCCAAGGTCACTACCGAATCTTTGCCTCCGCCTATAGGCACGATGAACGAGTTTTCAGTGTTGAACCTCGACTTAGCAAGCGTCTTATCCGAATCCGATTGTATAAGCACAAAGTCTTCTTCCGAAGCATTGATACCATTCAAATAAAAGAATTCCGACAAGCCATTAAAATAAAGTTTTTTCCAAAACTTTATTTGCTCTGAAGTAAGAGAATAAGGCTTCACCACAATAGTAGGAGAGCATACCGATTTCCAATAGCTTACAAGCTCCACCATACCAATATTAAAGACAAGTAAACTTAGTTTTTCATCCGAAAGCGAATCCCATTTATAGAAACTCCTACAAGGCACTACCGTCGACGGCTGAAAGGAAAACTCGTTGCCAACATTAAAATGAAAGGTTATTTTAAGCCCCTCAGAAGTTCTTTGGTAATCAAAAGCCTCGTATGTAAAAATGGGATGTTTGGCTCGCAAAGCGTTGTATTTTTCCAAATTACTTTCCACTACTATCTATTATCTAAATTATCACGAATAAAAAGTAGCCAATCATATTTCTATAATTGGCTACCACACAATGTGTATATTAAAAAAAACTATTTAGTCAATTTGAATGATGTTTTTCCTATTTCTTGACCATCGGCATACAAGGAAACTCTATAAGTACCTTTTATAACCTTTACATTGTCATTTCTAGACCAGTTAATCATCACTTTACGTGCATTGCCATCAAATTCTATATCTTGCTTAGCAGTGTATTGTAGTGGCGAACCATCAACGTCGAAGCTAAATTCTTCAGCAGTACCATTGCATAATACGCGGTTGTTAGGTCCGGTTATGCGAGCATAGATAGTTTTAGTTCCTGGGTCAACAACATCGTTTGGCAATATACGAGCTTCGATCTTCACAGCAGCTAACTTAGTAGAATATTTGGTTTCTTTCATTCCTTTGCCACCACATTTCTTGCGTAGAGGAGTAACAGTCAAATCAGAAGTAACCAATTTCTTTGCATTTTCAATCTTTTGAGCTAAAGTTTTATTTTCCGAAACCAATTTTTCATTAGCATCTTTGGTTTCTTCCATAAGCACTTTCATTTGTTCGTTTTCAGCTTTCAAAGCTTCGTTTTCAGCTTTCAAAGCTTCCAATTCTTTCATGTAATTGTCGCAGCTTGCTTGCAACTCTTTTATTTGCTCTCTCAACTTAGATGTTTTAGTTGTAGCTACACTTCCGGCATTGGTTTGTGCAGCAGGTTGAGTAGTGGAAGGTTGCACTGTAGCTGTTTGTGCAGGTTTGCTCATTGCCATTTGTCTTTCATAATCCAACTCAGACAATAAGTTCTTAATGCGTGCAGCTTGGGCTGAAATTATACTATCTTTTTCAGCAAAGGATTCTGCATACAATGCGTTTTCAGATTTCACCTTTTGGTGATTAAACATAATAGAATCAAATTGCTTTTGCAAATCTTGTTTTTCTATTTCTAATGTTGCTAATTGTTCTTGCATTTCTTGGTTAGTACAAGAAAAGAATACACTTGCACCTACGAAAAGTGTGCAAACCAACATTGCAATTTTTGTTGTACTTCTTGTGTTCATTTTTATTCGATTTGTATATTTCTAATATTATTTCTATCTTTGTATTTTATTTTGCAAAGATACTTTTTTTTCTATA
>JAFZEK010000281.1 GCA_017560705.1 Bacteroidales bacterium
ATCTATATGCTCTTTCGGTTGAAATTGACGAGTAATGTTTATGCAAGATGTAGCTATAATAATAAGTAATAACATAATTGGGAATATTTGTATTACCCTTTTTATAACTTGAATATAGCTTGTATTACCAACGTTGAGTTTCATATATTATTTGATAATTAAATCATTTGGTCATGTATATATAAGTTGATTATAGGCAATTTCTAAAAATTGCTTTGCAAGTGATTTGTAGAATTTTACTAGAAAGATTTCTACTTTCTTTTGACCCATCATAGCGAGCTATGCGACCCCAAAAGAAATAGAAAGATTCCAAGAAAAAACGCAACGTTGCGATTAAGCGAGTAAAGAGCAATGCCTAAGTATTAGCTCTTTCGAGCGATAGCAACATCGACGAAGTCAAAGCACGCAAAAGTTTCAAAGAACATTCTTTGGTTTATCCGAAACGTGGAATTTTTAGAAGTTGCCTATATTTATTTTTCTTCGTTGTTTATGCTGTTGTGGATATATAATAGACCCTCCACATTTCTTGGCACTTGCAAATCAATGTAGGCACTTTCTATTGGTATTACTTTTTTCTTTTTCACTGCCGAAAGGTAGGTATATGGAGCTGTGGACATAAATTCATCCTTATCTTCTTTTCTAATGAAAATATAATCGGGGTCGGCATCTAGCAGTGCTTCGGTGCTAAAATTCCATCCCTTAATATCTTCGGCAATATTTTTCAATCCACAAATATTAAATATATCATTAATGAAAGTGTTGCCACCTGCCGTAAAATTGCCACCATTACCGTAGCCCACAACATAATAAACAGTAGGCTTGCTATCGGCTACATTTATAATTCTCTTTACACTGCTCACTTGTTCATTCAACGAATCATTCAATCTCAAAGCCATATCTACCTTGTTGGATAACACACCTATGCGTTCTATGTTATCAAACAATGCGTCAAAATTATCTTTCTCTTTTACCACCACCACAGGCACATGTGCCTTGCTTATGATATTCACAATATTCTCCGACACCATAGAGCCCACCAACACCAAATCTGGCGAAAGCGACAACAACTTTTCTACATTCAAATTATTTATTCCCCCTATGCTTTCTATGCTCAAAGCCTCTGCCGGATAGTTACAATAATCTGTTCTACCCACAAGTTTATCTTGGGCATCCAAAGCAAAAAGTATTTCAGTTATTGCAGGCGAAGCTGATACTATTCTCTTAGGATCTTTAGGCACCAACACTTCGCGGTCGTAGTCATCTACGAATACATACATATCGTTGCTAGAATTAGAATCTGTACCGCCACACGAAAACAGCATAGCTATACAACATACCGCTATCCCCAATTGGATGATATTCTTACATTTGATGGAAAAAGAAATCATAACTCATCTTTTTTATTTGTAATATAGAATAAAAAAAAGACACTTTGCATGCTCTACATCCTTCCCTATTCAACAAAGCAAAAGAAAAGTAAAAAGACTTGCAAAGTATCTTTCCAATAAAAAACTAGCAGTTCATACCGCCACAAATATTTATAACTTGTCCAGTTACATAGCTGGATAAATCAGAGCCTAAGAATACACATACTTTGGCCACTTCATCAGGTTCACCACCACGGTGCAATGGAATTTTCTTGTACCAATCTTCTTTAATATTATCAGGAAGAACGGCAGTCATCTCTGTCATTATAAATCCCGGTGCTATAGCATTATGACGGATGTTGCGAACACCCATTTCTTTTGCAGCACTCTTAGTGAAGCCTATTATACCAGCTTTACTAGCAGAGTAGTTACATTGGTTGGCATTACCAGACACACCAACTACCGAACTCAAATTGATAACACTACCGCCACCTTGTTTCCACATTATAGGTTGTACGGCCTTGGTCAAGTTAAACACAGATTTTAGGTTTACACTTATAACCATATCCCATTGCTCTTCAGTCATTCTCTTCAAAGCACCGTCTTTGGTTATACCTGCGTTGTTAACTAATATATCTATTGTTCCAAAATCGGCAACAACGTTTTGTACTAATTCATTAGAACTTTCAAAAGATGCCGCATTAGAAGCATATCCCTTAGCTTTTACGCCGTAGGATAATAATTCTTTTTCAGTTTCTTCCATAGCTTCGTTGCGAACCAAATCAGAGAAAGCTACATTGCATCCTTCTTGTGCAT
>JAFZEK010000282.1 GCA_017560705.1 Bacteroidales bacterium
AGGAGGCGCGAAACCGCCTCCTTTGTTTTTGACAAGGCGCAAATATAGCGTGAGCAAGGCGGTAAAAATCAAAATCTTTCGCAATAACTCTTTAGTTTACAGATTTTTTATTACCTTTGCGCCGAAAATTAGGAAAATTCTAACAAAAATTTCAATATTATGACAATTACAGCAGCTGATATTAAGATCGGTATGTGCGTTGAGATGGACAACAAGACTTACCTCGTTGTTGATTTCCAGCACTGCAAGCCAGGCAAGGGTCCTGCATTCGTACGTTCAAAGCTCAAGAACTTGGAGAACGGTTACGTTGTGGAGAAGACTTTCTCTTCAGTAAGCCAGAAGATTGAGCAGGTACGCGTTGAGCGTCGTCCTTACCAGTTCACTTACGAGGATGATTTGGGTGCTCACTTTATGCACACAGAGACATTCGAGGAGATCAACATCGACAAGAACCTCATCGACAACTACGATTTGATGGCAGACGGTCAGATTGTTGAGGTTATGTTCCACACCGAGAAGGAGGCTGTTCTTTCAGCTGAGCTTCCTCCAGTGCTCGATATGGAGGTTATCTACACAGAGCCAGGCATCAAGGGCGATACAGCCTCTACCAACTCATTGAAGCCTGCTACTGTAAACACAGGTGCTACTGTTAAGGTTCCTTTGTTCGTAAACACAGGCGACAAGATCCGCGTTGATAGCCGCACTCGTGAGTACAAGGAGCGTATCCGCTAATTACAGCTGATCGATAGCTCAAGGCGTCCAACTTTTTGTTGTGACGCCTTTTTTATTTGAAAAATGTGGGCTTATTGAGGCTTATTGGTCAAAACTGTGTAATTAAAATCGAATACTACACCAGTTTCCGATGTTTTTTCCAACACCGAATTATTTTTTTGGGCATACCATTCCACTATCTTCACTTCCAAATCATCTTCGGCATAGCACGAAGAATCCATTATTTGTGCAAAACCTTCAAAGTTACCATTGCCCAAAAAGCACTTTTGTATACGTATCCACGTTGTATCACAATCCTGATCTAGAATACCATATACCACCATAGTTTCTTGCCATTCATCGTTAGGCGAAAATTCTTCGCTACACGAAGTAGACACCATACCTAATATTATGCTTGCCAATAGCGGCAAGAAGAGTTTCTTTATTTTCATTGTTTTTTCTTATAAAATGAAGTGCAAAGTTACTATTTTTTCTCTGATTATAAAGGACAAAAAAAGTTAATCACTCAAAACATGCTGCCTAAGACGCATGTTTCGCTGTGTCTTATTCCTTTTAGGTGAAGTAAATACAGCCAAACAAAAAAAAGACGACAACGTCCTAGCTTCATAAAGCAAGACAATGTCGCCTTTTTCTAATTTAGGCAACTTCTAAAAATTCCACGTTTCGGATAAACAAAAGAGTGTTCTTTGAAACTTTTGCATGCTTTGACTTCGTCGATATTGCTATCGCTCGAAAGAGCTAATGCTTAGGCATTGCTCTTTACTTGCTTAATCGCAACGTTGTTTTTTTTGCCGAAATTTTTCTAGCAAAATTCCACAAATCACTTGCAAAGCAATTTTTAGAAGTTGCCATTATTATTTTTTTAGATACAAGGTTGTAAAAGTCCTTTCTGTATATTCTCAAATTTATTCTAGACCTTCTCGCATCATGGATTGCACAAGCTTTTTACAATCAGCATCAGGATAAATATTGAAGGACAATTTTGGTTCTAAATCCAAATATTCGTTACCTTCTTCATCTTTTCCCAATCCAAGAATACATCTGTAAGCAGCTACAAATTGTTTTTCCTTGTTGATAGTAACAAAGTGGTCGTGACCAACTCTTTCATATAAGTATTGCACATTTTCTTTATCCACTATTGTGTCGCCACTCATAGTTATAACTATAGTGTTATTAGGTCCTTTTGGGAAAAAGTATGCTATATCGTCAATAGAAATCATTTGAGGATTTTCGGAATATAATAGCACTACTCTTTCTCTTAAATTTCCAACCGCCCATTTCTCAACTATCTCGAGATTCGAGTCTCTGTAGTATTTCCAAGTTCCTGCTCTCAATCCCTTATCGTAGCTACCCTCAGCCACCACTTTATCGTTTCTATATTCGGCATACTTACCATTCAAAACATCATCAGCATATTCGGCAGTTATATAGCCATTGTTGGACAAACGTCTGTACCACTTACCATGTTTTTTATCATCATTCCAAGTTTGTACCTCTAAAGTGTCGCCTGTTTTATCTAGCAACACCGATGGACCGGTCTTTGTACCCATCTTATAGCTTATAGTTTTCAACAGTATACCTTTGTCATTGTATAGATGCCACACACTATCTTTGTTCTTTTGGTTATAAAAGCCTTTGGCCATCAAGTTTCCTTTAGCATCATAAGCTTCATGGCTACACATTTTGCCTTTGTCCCAAAAATTATTCTTTATCCTCACTGTACCATCAGAATAGTAATAGGTAAAAAGCCCAACCTCGTACCCATCTACGAAGTTTCCTTCATAAATTTTGCGGTTGTTTTTATCCACCTTCACCCATTTTCCTTGTCTTCGGCCTTGTGCATCCATCTTATTCTGAGCCATCAATGTTATAAAATTTCCACAAAGTATGGCAAACAGTAGAGATGCTACTATTTTTTTTCTGTTCATATAAAAAAGTTTTATTTAGTCTTCCTTTCCCACATTAGATATGCAAAGACAACTTCTAAAAACCAGCGTAGAATAAAATTCACTCTCACCCTACGAGAATTTTTAGAAGTTGACTTCAGTTATTTTCTTACTACTATTTTGCTATAGTTCTGATAAGAGGCATAAGCGATTTTCCAGCCTCATTAGCAGTAGAAGAAGTAGATGGAGTGTTAGTTGTGACATTAGTTAAAGACGTCAGCGACAACAAAGTATTAATAAAACTCGATGCAGTGCTGTTGTTTATAAGGTTATTACTTCCGCTAACCAATCCTACTCCAAATGCAGTCAAGTAAGCACTATTATTTTTATTATCAATCAAAAGGTTACGAGCAGCAGCTATCTGTACCACAGCTGTAAGCGTTGTAGTACTAGTAACATCTATTTTACCTAGCTTTTTATACTCTTTGTACAATGTAGACATAGCTTTTCCACATGCAGCACCAGCAGCAGTAGCACCAGCATCACCTGCATTTTTAAATAAACTACACCCCACCATTAATGTAAAGGTGGCGATAACGATTGCCATTAATCCTATTTTTCTTTTCATTTCTTTGTGTTTAAATATTATGTTTTTAATTTATTTATCTACAAATCAAAGATATAAATACAAATGCTTTATATTTTTTCAGTCCACAAATTTACACTGTTTTTTTGACATAGAAGCAATTTTTCTTTTTCTTTTTTTGTTTAAGGCACTTAAACAAAATCCACAAATCACCTGCAACATAATTTTAGAAGTTACATTAGGATATACTATAAGTCGGCATTATCCAATTTTCCAGCTCTATCTATAGCATCCAACACCTCTTCGGAATATATCCAATACATAGGCAAACTATCCAAAATTAAGTTCCACATCTTCTCCACTCTATCAGTGTCGTTAATATCCGTACAAGCATTACTCCATTCTGCTATATTCGCAAGCAATATACTGTTTATCATCTCTAAAACAGCTTCATTAGCATAATTATTATTGTCTATACTACCCCAACGAAATTTTTCCATCACATTACATTCCATCACATCAATATTTACTGGTCTATAATTAGCTTGCTCATTTAGGTTAAGCCTATAAGCCATACCTTCCATTTGCACATATCCTTTCAAAAAATGGCTTTCATCTATTGCATAGTTAGTATAATATATAGGTCTTCTAAAGTAATTGGAATTTACTACATCCAAATGTGCTAGCACACTCTTAGTAATTATATGAGGCAACTCTATATTCACACGGCGGTGTCTTCCTATAACACTATCATTCACGTCAATATATACCTCATTAGTTGGCAACAAATAAAAGTCGGGCATATTATCTACCACAACCTTCTGACAACTATCTGCCAAATAAGACATCATATTGCACAAACTCATCTCGTCTCGTAAATTGCTAGTAAATAGTAATTCCATGCTATTGCCACAATAATTTACCGATTTCAATGAAAGTTTCACTGTATCAGCTTCGCAAACATGGTCCCTTAACTGTTCTATATACCACGGAATAGAAAGCAAACTCAAATTCACCACTCTAACATCTGTTCTCACACCTTCCACTTGCTGTAGATACCACAATGGAAACGTATCATTATCACCCCCTGTGAACAAAACAGCATTTGGTTGACACGATTGCAAAATATTGTATGCCATATCTCTCGAAATATATTGTTCCGAACGATTATGACTATTCCAATTCTCCGACAATACCATACCAGGCACAGCCATAAGCAATAGAAATATGACAACTGTTGCTATAATACTTCTAAACATTTTTATCTTTTGCAACAAATAACACACACATCCAGCACCCAAAGACACCCACAGTGAGAAAGAATAAAACGACATCAAATATACATAGTCCCTTTCCCTAGGTTCGTATGCCGGCTGATTAAGATATACCACAACTGCTATTCCCGTAAAGAAAAATAAGACCACTACCACCAAGGCATTCCACGAATCCTTATACATTTGGAAAATCAACCCCAACAAGGCTAACATTAATGGCAACATAAAATATGTGCAAGTTTCTGCTTTACCCTCTGGCGAGTCGTATGTTATTTCATTACCGAACCATTCATCTATAATTCTTATTCCCGAAATCCAATCTTTGTTTTGTCTATCATCTCCCCCATCCGACTTACCAACGAAGTTCCACATAAGATAACGAAAATACATATACCCCAACTGATAGCTCATAAAAAATGACATATTGTCTATAAACGAGGGTTTATATACTTGATTACCATCCAGCTCTATGAAAGTACCGGCACCAGGCGTCCAAGAATAATAATTATAAGCGAAACTTTCTCCATATTTCCACATTCGAGGAAAGAAAGTTTGGAATTCATCATCAAGAACAACCTTTGTATTTCTTCCACCATTTACTACTATGTATTTTGGCACAGCTTCTATATCACATACATCGGCATCAGTTATATAGCGTTCTTTTTGGATATTTGTAAAACATGTATCTAACACATTTCCCTTGGCATCTCTCATCAAATAGACCAACTTTCGTTCTTCGTCGCCATCTTCATATCGCTCAAACGGTGCTGTGTAGTATGGCCCATATATTAATGGTGCTTTCTCATATTGACTCCGTTGTATATATGAATATAAGGCTTGGGGATTATTTGGTTCATTCTCATTGATCGGAGTATCAGCCATCGAGCAAAACATTGTTACCAATTGTAACGAAAGACCTAAAACTAAAAGTATTAATGATATAGCAATTATATGGAGTTTGGTATTTTTCAACAAAACTGAAACAGCACAAAAAACACCCAACACTCCAAATACTACCAAATAATAAATTCCTACACTTCCTATCACCGAACATTCAAACGAATTAACTAACCACAAAGACGTAGTAGCCATCAAATAGAAGAAACCCGGAATAAAAAACAAAAAGACAACAGCAAGTAGCAATACACCTATAAACAACGAAAATAGAAGCTTATACATAGTATTCCAATGTGCATACTTTTTACAACAATAGAATAGCACTATAGCAGGTATAACCAACAACGATAAATTATGTACCGCAAATGATACACCTAATAAAAACACTATCAATAACAGCCACCTCTCCGGAAGAACCTCACATCTATGCCATTTAGTTATACACCAAAACAGCAAAGACGAAAAAAAAGAAGAAAGAGCATAAACCTCACTTTCTACAGCTGAATACCAAAAGCTATCAGACACTGCAAAAACACTAGCTCCAACCACTGCTGATGCCAAAACAACAAAGTCTGTAAACTTAAAATCTTTATTTAGTTTAGAAAACATCTGTTTTAGAAAATAGGAAGACGTCCAATACAGAAACATCACAGCAGCACCCGAAGATACTGCTGAAAGCATATTGACATAAAAAGCTACCCTACTTACATCGTTGGCAGCCAAGAATGAAAACACTTTAGCTAGTAAAACATACAACGGAGCTCCGGGTGGATGTCCTACTTGCAAGCCATGAACTACAGTAATCCATTCTCCACAATCCCATAAACTTACGGATGGTTCTAACGTACAAATATACAAAACTGTGGCCGCAACAAAAAGCACCCATCCTATAATATTATTATATCTTTCAAAGTTATTTGCCACAGCTTTGTTATTACTACCAGTTTACAACAGACTTATTAAACACATCATCTATAAGTTCATTAACAATCTCCTCTACCAAAGAGTTTTCTATAGACGAAAAATTAAGTTGAGCACTAAATTCTTTAAATCGCGAAAAAGACTGTTCAAAGCTAGATTTAGGGTCTTTAGTATTTACGAATTTCACTTTTATAGTGATCGTTAGTCTATTCATAGCAGCTTGATCGTTACCTGTAATGGCTGTAGGTTGCATTGTGTAACCTGTAATTTCGCCACTAATATCCATATCGCCATCACTATTCACAACATTCAAACTCGTTTGTGATGCAAATGTATTCCTCATCCCATCTGTCAATATCTGACTCAACTGAGGATTAACCAATGAAGCATAGTTCGGAAAATTCTGTATAGATATAGTTTTGGCATCGGGGGGTATTGATGCACCCGTAAAAGAGTAACCTCCGGTACATCCCGAAAATATACACCCCATAAGAAGATATATACTGAACAATACTGCGACCTTTTTCATTCTTTCACCTCTATTTTATAACTACCTTTATTATCTCTTTATTGACGCCCTGCAATACTTCCATAGTATATAGCCCGGATTCATTCAATGAAAATATAGTTCCATCAACACAATCACTCTGTACTAATACTTTCTGCCCTGCCATATTATAAATGGTAACTGTCGCCGGAGTATCATTTTCCAATGAAAGAACCACACTCCCTTTAGATGGATTTGGATAGCAACTTACACCATTTCCTTGTACAGAAGCATCAATAATATCTGTTTGTCCGACAAGAGATAAATTATCCAAATATAATTTTGAACCTAAAGACATTGTTGATAACTGAGACGACATAAACACTATTTCCATACTATCTGCAGGCATCGGAGAAAAAGAAAAATAAGCTACAGAGAACTCTTGATATTCTTGAGCTATTGGTAATATGGTTGCACCAACACCCGACAATTTTCTAGATTTCGAAGTTGCATCGTAATAACTTCCAATAAGCATCACCATTGCTTCATCTTCTATAGAGTCCGAAGCTGTCAAATATTTATAGTTTCCTTTCAAAGCTGTAGGTTTTAAACCATTTAACGGCAATCCTCCATAAAAATAATCTGACAAATCTGACATCATAAGAGTTTGCATTAATGATGTTATATCTAATTCAGAACCAGACAACATCGCAAATAAATCTCTCGAAGCTGCTAAGATGTCCAACCCTCCAACGGTCATCATTGCAGGCATAAAAGTAACGTCACTCATCCCCATAGATTCCAATGCCGCAAGCACCAACGGATTAAATTGTTCTGTTTCCAAAACAGCTGCATACTGACCATCGTAAGCATCTGCGGTTTTCTTCACATTAGATATTGGATAAGAAAACGTTAATCCCATTGTATCTATGTTCAACATCAAGGGAGTCCAATTATCAGGTGTCTCAATCTGTGAAAACAAAACACTCTGTGTAGACCAATTCTCAAAACTATGATTTGTTATAACATTAGCATTTTGAGCAACTATTACTGTCGAATAAAAGAACAAGCTCAAAACAAATAATAAAATCTTCTTCATCTTATATAATTTATTGATTCAATTTGTAACTTCCAAATATATTAAGTATAGGTAGGTTCTAAAAATTCATTTTCTAACAAAATAGAGAACCTACCTTTACTATTTTGCTAGAATTTTCGGTCTGCAAAAGTACACTACTTATTCAAAAACTCCAAAT
>JAFZEK010000283.1 GCA_017560705.1 Bacteroidales bacterium
CCACACTTTTGAACAACCAAAAAATAGATAATTTGGAACATAATAAAGACATAGAATTATGAAGAAAAATATAATTATAATAATGGCTCTTTTGACAGCAAACATTTTTGCCTTTGGTCAAAAGTATGATGCCAATTACAACCAGATAAAACACACGTATGTAATTAACGATGATGGAACAGTTGAATTCAACTATCATAAGGAACTAAAATTAAACTCTTTAAGATCGTTCTTTAGTACCTATGGTGAAACCTTTATCGTATACAACCCTGCATTCCAAACTTTGCAAATCAACGATAGCTACACCATCAGAAAAGACGGTTCTAAAATAAAAACTCCCGGCAATGCTTTTGTAGAACAACTTCCATCATCTTGTACCAACTGCGAACGCTACAACGGTATGAGAGAAATGGTAGTAGTACACACTGCCCTTGAATACGGTGCCACTATAGTGCTTGACTATACCATCACTAGCAACACCAAATACTTCGACGAAATTATACAACTAGCTGAAACAGCTCCCGTAAGCAACTATGAAGTGTGTGTAAAAGTGGCTGGCGGTCAAAAATTATACTACGAGCTTAAAAACTCTGCCGTAAAACCTATCAAAAAAATGAACACCTACACTTGGAAGTTCAAAAATCTACCTCAAACATCGGGTGAATATTATATGCCTAAAAACGCCGATGTATACCCTACCCTTTTCCTTACCACTAGAAACATGAAAGCTAGCGACATCGATGTGAAAACATCCAACATGGCCGCTGCTAAAAACACCATTAGCTCCCTTGAAGTAAAAGGCGACAAAATGAAAACTGCCGAAGCCATCAGAAACTATGTGGCTTTGTATGTTCACACCAACAATGTATCTATGAAGTTGAACAACTACAAGATAAACCCTGCTAATAAAAGCTTTGCTTCAAACTGTGCCAACCACGTAGAAAAAGCCGTATTGCTAAGAGACCTATTGAAACAAGCCGGATTCTTAGCTGAACTTAATGTACCTATAGATATGCACAAATGCGATAAAGAAGAGTTTGGTATCATCAACGAAAAAGATATAAGCGTTATAGCCAACGTAGGTGGAAACATGTACGAGTTCAACCCTTCTAACACTGCTACTCCTATAAAAGTGGACAACAAAAATGCCGATAGAAGCGTAAACGTAGTGTGCCGTGATATGCAATGGAACGAAAAAGACAACAAAATAGAAGGCAAAGCCAACACATATCTAGTGAACGGTGAAGCAAAAGAAAACAACAACGTAAGCTTCAAACTCGTGAACGAAAACAACGGATACTACACCATACACATCAACGATGGCAACAACGGACTAAACATAGATCCTGCCTACTTGACATCAAAACGCACACAACCTCTACTATGTAGCAAAACCAACGAAAGCTACACCTATACTATTGTATTGCCTAAAGGCGTGTCCTACATAAGCAAAGAAAATAAAATAACACAAACTACAGCTTTTGGATCTATGGAAATAGAAATAAAAACTAAAGGCAACATAG
>JAFZEK010000284.1 GCA_017560705.1 Bacteroidales bacterium
AACATGGTGGAAGCTACGTCTTTTATTACGACAATGAGATTCATGATCAGTTTGGCGATAAGCACTATAATTATGATAGTTTGGGTAATTTTAAACATGAAACATTGGGATGGAAAGCTGACACTTGCTATACTATAAAAACATTACCGAACAATGACGACACTATTTTCTTCTGCAATTATGCAGATATAGACCACTTCAGAGGGTATGTGTTAGATATTATAATTACCAACAAAAACTGGATTGTATATTGCAGCTATCCTACGGAAAAGAAAGGATTGTATGAATTTGAAATAACGAGTTCGGAACGAATGCTATTGTCGACTATATCGGATTCATTGACCGATGAAATGGTTGCCGTAGCCGATACGATATTTCATGACCACAAATATATAACTTGGATTTATAGTAATAAAAATAACATCAATAGGATTGTGAATCATTATTCACACGAATGTAGAAAAGCCGACAGATATATTGTTGCTTTAGTGGAAACAATAGCCGTAAGCCACATAGAAACAACAAACAAAAGCATAGATAGTATATGCCTTAATAAATGTAGAAATATTAGGAAAATGTTTCATGATATAGGATATAAGTATGGAGTTGGAGTAGACCTAGAACCACCGCCTCCTCCTGCAATCAATAACTAAATATCTGTTTACAAAAATCGTCATCATATACAATTATACATAAAATAAAAAGCGAACAATAACGTTATCCTCTTTTAAAACACTGATAAATTAAACATATAGTGGAAAATAATTTAGTTGTCTATAATACATTATCTCGTAAAAAAGAGACTTTCGAGCCACTACATTCTCCATTTGTAGGAATGTATGTTTGTGGTCCTACAGTATATGGCGATGCACATTTAGGACATGCTCGCCCTGCTATTACATTCGACCTTGTGTTTCGTTATTTACAACATCTTGGATATAAGGTTAGATATGTAAGAAACATTACAGATGTGGGACACCTTGAACACGATGCCGACGAAGGTGAAGACAAAATAGCAAAAAAAGCACGTTTGGAAAAACTTGAACCTATGGAGGTTGCTCAGTTTTATACCGACCGCTACCATATTGCTATGGATGCATTGAACGTAAAACGTCCTAGCATTGAGCCTCGTGCTTCGGGTCATATTATAGAGCAAATAGAGGTTGTAGAAAAACTTTTAGAAGCTGGTTATGCCTACG
The DNA here is from genome assembly GCA_017560705.1 of Bacteroidales bacterium. Taxonomy (GTDB): domain Bacteria; phylum Bacteroidota; class Bacteroidia; order Bacteroidales; family P3; genus HGM05376. Next base: position 1,200 of record JAFZEK010000284.1, read on the forward strand.
AATCTAATGGTTCTGTTTACTTCGACGTGCAAAAGTACCATAATGCTACTGGCAAATATGGTTGCTTGTCGGGAAGAGTTATTGATGAATTGTTGTCGACAACTCGCGAACTTGACGGACAAAGTGAAAAACATAATACTGCGGATTTTGCTTTGTGGAAGAATGCTAGCCCCGAACATATAATGCGTTGGAACTCGCCTTGGGGTGTGGGTTTCCCCGGTTGGCATACCGAATGTACTGCTATGGGTACTAAATACCTTGGTGAAACATTTGATATTCACGGTGGTGGTATGGACCTTTTGTTCCCTCACCACGAATCGGAAATTGCTCAACAGACTGGTATAACAGGACATGGACCTTGCAAATATTGGATGCACAATAATATGATTACCATCAACGGTCAAAAGATGGGTAAATCTTTGGGCAACTTTATTACCTTGCAAGAGTTTTTCGAAGGTTCTCATGCTATGCTTGAAAAGGCTTATAGCCCTATGACTATACGTTTCTTTATACTTCAAGCTCATTATCGCAGCACCGTGGATTTCTCCAACGAGGCGTTGCAAGCTGCTGAGAAAGGTCTTTCTCGTTTAATGCAAGCCTATAAGACTTTGCAAAAGTTGCAACCATCGAAAACTTCGTCGGTAGCTGTTGGTGAATACCGCAAGAAATGCTATGATGCAATGAACGACGACTTTAATAGTCCTATACTTATAGCTCATTTGTTTGATATTACCAAGGTTATAAACTCGGTGAACGACAAAAAAGAAACTCTTACTCAAGCTGATATTGATGAGTTGAAATCGTTGTTCAATACCTTTGTGTTCGACATTTTGGGATTAAAGGATGAGCAATCGGGCAACAATACTCAGCTGTTGGATGGATTGATGACTATGGTGTTAGATGTTCGCCAACAAGCTAAAAATCAAAAAGACTGGGCAACATCCGACCGAATACGCGATGATTTGCAAAAGCTTGGCGTTTCCATTAAAGATGGAAAGGACGGAGCTACTTGGTCTTTGGATTAATGATGTATAAGATAAGCAAATGATAACAATAGTCGACAGTGGTTCTACAAAGACGGTATGGCATTTTATCCAGTCGGATAAGTGCCGTACTGTTTTAAATACACTTGGTATGAATCCTAATTTTTTAGCAGAAAAAGATTGGGAAAGTATTGTTGCAACCATAAAAGAACTAGGCGTTAATGCTGAGGCTTGCACCAAAGTTTTCTTCTACGGAGCAGGTTGTGGTACGGATGAGGCTAAGTCTTTTATAGCAAAGTGTTTGAAAACTGTCTTCAAGAGTGCAGAACTTTTTATAGACACCGATTTGCTAGGAGCATGTAGAAGTTCCAACGGAAAGAGCGAAACCATAGTAGGAATAATGGGTACGGGGTCTAGCTCGTGTGTCTATGATGGTGAAAAAATAGTAGAAAGACTACCTGCTTTGGGCTACACTTTGGGCGATGAGGGTTCGGGTAATCATATTGGAAAGAAGTTGATTAAAGCATATCTTCAAAACAAAATGCCTAGCGACTTGCATTCTCGTTTCAAAGAATGTTATCCCTGTGGAGTGTCCTATTTTTTAGAGAATCTTTATTCCAAGCCTTATCCCAACCGCTTTTTGGCTTCGTTTGCACCTTTTGCCAAAGATAATATAGAACATCCCTTTATAGTAAAACTATTGGATGATGTGTTTACTGCGTTTGTGGAAGAACAAATAATGGTGTATTCATGTCATAAATCGTGTAGGGTTTATCTTATAGGGTCTGTGGCATATCATTTTGCTGATGTTATAAGAAGTGTTGCAAGACGCTATGGTTTGAACGCTATTCAAGTAGCTGCATCTCCTATGGAAGGCTTGCAAGAATTTCATGCTTCGGATATTGTAAGAATTTGAAAGTATGGTGTATTGAATCGGATTTACATACGAGAGTAGCTATATGTAGTAGTGGGTTTCGTTGTATATTAGGTTCTAATTTTCAAGGAAAGATTAGAAACAAATATAGTGTTCTAAGCTTTAAAACTATTTTATTGAGGATGTTGTTTTATATGTTCTACATCATAATGTTGCGTTATTGCTGATGGAATAATATGATGTACGATAGATAAAAAGAATCAAGGATAAAGTAATTTTGAAAACACAGATAAAATAATTATTTATGAAACAAAGTACTGAACGATGGGGCTCTAGGGTAGGACTAGTTTTGGCAATGGCAGGTAATGCTGTGGGATTGGGGAATTTTTTAAGGTTTCCAATACAGGCTGTTCAGAATGGTGGAGGAGCTTTTATTATACCTTATATTGTTTCTTTCATATTGTTAGGGTTGCCTTTGCTGTTGGTAGAATGGACTATAGGACGTTATGGTGGCGGTTTTGGCTTTAATTCTCCACCCTATATTATGAAAAGCATGGGCAAGAAAGCTTTGTGGAAATATGTAGGAGCATTTGCCTTGTTTTCCAATTTTGTAGTTGCGGCTTACTATTGTTATATAGAGAGTTGGACAATGTCCTATGTATACCATTCTATAGTAGGTACATTCAAAGGAATGACAGAAGGACAAGTTTCATCGTTCTTTGACGGTTATTTGGATGTAGGAGTTTCTACTACGGGCATACCCTACGAGGCTGTTGTCTTCTATGTACTTTGTTTGATTCTAAATATATGGATTCTTTCTAGGGGGTTGCAAAAAGGAGTAGAAAAAGTAGCAAAGATATGTATGCCATTGCTTATAGTGTTCGGAATGTTTTTGGTTGTAAAGGCATTCACTCTTAAAGCCGGTACTGATGGAGCTGTATATGATGGTTTAGTAGGTTTTAATTTTCTATGGACACCGCAGTTCGATTCTTTGCAGAACCCCAAAGTGTGGCTAGCTGCTGCTGGGCAAATATTTTTTACCTTGTCTTTGGGTATGGGATGCATACAGTGTTATGCTTCATATTTGCGTAAGAATGATGATATAACTCTTAATGCTGTAACCACAGGATTTACCAATGAATTTTGCGAAATAGTGATAGGTGCTTCGGTTATTATACCTATATCCATCGGATATTTTGGAATAGATAGGGTGGTAGAAATGTCGCAATCCGGAGGATTTGGACTAGGATTTAGGTCGCTGCCATTCTTGTTTACTCAGTGGGGTGATGTTATAGGTGTTCTTGCAGGTACTGCATTTTTTGGACTTTTATTCTTTGCAGGTATAACATCTTCGTTGGCGATGGGGTCTTCGTTTGTAGCATTTCTCAAGGATGCTTTTGACTGGCAAAGAAAGAAGTCGGCTTTATTATTTGGAATAATTGTTCTTTTGATGGGGTTGCCTACGGTGCTGTTCTTCAAAGAAGGCGTGTTCGACGAGTATGATTATTGGGGCGGAACGGTATCGTTGTTCATATTTGCTATGTTGGAAACAGTGTTATTCTCGTGGGTAGTAGGAGTGGACAAAGGTTGGGAAATGATGCACCAAGGAGCAGAACTTAAAGTGCCGAAAGCATTTAAATTTGTAATCAAATATGTAACTCCAACTATGCTGATAATTATATTTTTGGCGGCATTAGTGAAACCAAAAAATGATGAGTGGTCTCGTTTGAGCTTTAAGGGTTGGGAACTAGATGACTCGAGTATTATAGCAGAGCTTGCCCATAAAGGAATAGGACCTAATAGTAAATGGTTTTCGTCGGAGTATTATGTGGAAAATAGTGGTGTTGTAGATTCTATTTATCAGCAGAATGGAGATGACTTCGTATGCGTAAAAGGCGATGATGATACAAGATGCTATAAATTTTCTGATAGTCAGAAATTATGTGTAAGTTTAGGACAAAAGGTGTCGGTAGGCGATGTGCTATATACAGGAAGGGTTGTGAACAAAGTTTTTTATCTGGATATGACGCGTATATCGTTGGTGATGGTTCTTTTGTTATTATGTTTGTTAGTGAGAAAAGGTGATAAGAATATCAGTAAAAGAAAGGAGATAGAGTTATGAGTGTGTCGGCAATAATAATAATGTTGAGTGTTCAACTCTTTGTGACAGCTATGACAGTTTACCTATTTGTAAGGATATTGAAATCAAAAGAGAAGAGCTAAACAGATGAATATATATAGTAAAATAGGGTTTAAGTCAATAGGAGTTTTACTTTTTGTGATGGTGTTTCTATGTTTTGGCTGTTCGGATAAGCAATCTGTTCGGAGCATAGACCCAAGAAAGGTGAATTTTGAAGTATCGTACGATGTAAACTTTGATGGAATTATGTATCCATCTCTTATTATGGGTATGGCAAACTATAATGGAAAGAGTGAATCGGATTTCTTTTCCTATAAAGTGACGTCGCCCAAAAATAATTCGGTATTGCGTATTGTTATGGATTCGTCTTTGATGAATTATGTAACAATATTTCAAACAATATTGCCCGAAAAGGGTAAAACCTATATGTTTTATCCTTTGGTAAAGTGGAAGTATGACAATCTGATACGTCTGAAACAACCAGGTAAAGTAGATTTGACTTTCACGTGCTACATCAACGATGAAGAGGTGGATGTGAAGAATATGAGGTTGAACTATAGAACTATAAATGAATGCTTGTTGGGTATTAGAGATACTGCTAATAATTACATAGATTATAGGTGGATGTTTGCAGCTTTCGTAAATGAAGAACATCCATGGCTAGATGTTATGCTCAATAGAATATTGGAACAAAACGTAGTAAATCGTTTTGTAGGGTATCAATTAGGCGAAAAGGAAGTGCTTAATCAGGTGTTTGCAATATGGTATTTTATTCAAACTAAGGGTATCAAATATAGTTCTATATCTAATACTAGCAAATATTCAAAAAAAGTAAACTCTCAATACATTCGTTTTTTCGATGAAGTGTATAGGAATCAACAAGCAAATTGTATAGATGCATGTGCATTTATGGCTTCGATACTGAAAAAGATAGGATTGAATCCCATTATATTTGTAGAGCCAAAGCACGCTTATTTAGGCTTCTATAAAGATACGAATAAAAAGAAACTTGTGCTGCTAGAAACTACTTTGGCTGGCAATGTGGATTTGCTCAGCATTGATGATAGATTGGATACAATTACAGGAATGTTGTCCGAAGAAGACTTGAAAATATATGAAAAGTATTTGACGGCAAAGGATATGGAAGCGTATAAGAATGGAAGAATGAGTTTAGAAAAATTGAAGCAAACCATATCTAGAAGCAATTTCAATAATGCTATTAATTACAACATAGAAAGATACAATAAGAATAAAAAGTATTTTGCAAATACGAACAATGATAGGTATCAAAAATTGGTAATAAAGGAGTTGAGAGAGTTGGTTCAGCCTATACGTAGTATAAGTGAAAGGTATCCGTTGAAGGTGTTGTCCATGCAAGATGTGGCAATACAGAGACGTTATGATGGCGAAACAAGGCTAAATGAACTCTCTATGTAGATAGAGAATAAGAGTGTAAATCTATTATTATAAGGCAACTTCTAAAAATTCCACGTTCTAGGAAATTGAATTGATTGTAGAAAGAACTTTTGCGTGGTTGACTTCGTCGATGTTGCTATCGCTCGAAATCGCCAATGCTGAGGCATTGCTCTTTACTCGCTTAATCGCAACGTTTACGTTTTTTACCGAAATCTTTCTATTTCATTTGGGGTAGCATAGCCCGCTATGATGGGTCAAAAGAAACTAGAAATCTTTCTAATAAAAATTCGCAAATCACTTGCAAAGCAATTTTTAGAAGTT
>JAFZEK010000285.1 GCA_017560705.1 Bacteroidales bacterium
AAAGAGAAAGCTCCTTGTATTATATTCATCGACGAGATAGACGCAATAGGTAGAGCCAGAGGCAAAAACTCTTTCTCTAATGCCAACGACGAAAGAGAAAACACCCTGAACCAACTACTAACCGAGATGGACGGCTTTGGCACCAATGCAGGAGTAATAGTGCTAGCTGCCACCAACCGTGCCGATGTGCTAGACAAAGCATTGCTAAGAGCCGGACGTTTTGACCGTCAGATATATGTAGAGCTTCCCGACCTTAAGGAAAGAGAAGAAATATTTGGAGTACACATGCGTCCATTGAAGCTGGGAGCCGATGTGAATAGGGACTTCTTGGCAAAACAAACACCGGGATTTTCGGGTGCCGATATTGCCAACGTGTGCAACGAAGCAGCACTTATAGCTGCTCGCAGAAATAAGAACGAAATAGAAAAACAAGACTTCCTAGATGCAGTAGACCGCATAGTAGGAGGTTTGGAAAAGAAGAACAAAGTAATATCTGCTCATGAAAAACGCGTGATAGCATACCACGAAAGTGGACACGCTAGTGTGGGCTGGCTTTTGGAACACGCACATCCACTAGTGAAAGTGAGCATTGTGCCTAGAGGTAAAAGCCTAGGAGCAGCATGGTACTTGCCAGAAGAAAGACAGATAACTACTTACGAACAACTCTTCGACGAAATTACAGCCACTTTGGCCGGAAGAGCTAGTGAAGAAATAGTGTTTGGAAAAATAAGCACCGGAGCTTTAAGCGACCTAGAAAGAGTGACCAAACAAGCCTTCGCAATGGTGGCCTATTATGGTTTGAACCCAAAAGTGGGCAACGTATGCTTCTACGATTCCACAGGTCGTAGCGACATGGGATTCACCAAACCTTTCAGCGAAAAAACTGCCGAGCTGATAGACGAAGAAGTGCATAACATGCTAGAAGAAGCCTACGAAAGAGCTAAAAATATACTTTCCGAGCATAGAGACCAACTAGACAAATTGGCTAATTTGCTTATAGAGAAAGAAGTGGTGTTTAGAGAAGATTTGGAAAACATATATGGCAAAAGACCTTTTGACAAAGAAGAAACCGAAGAGTCAAAAGAAAAAGAACCAGACAATTCTTCATCGACTACTGAAAACGACACTAGTGCTGCACAATAAATAATAGTTGTGCAGTGGCTAGCGAAAGAAAGTGAAGAACCTACAATGCTAATGAAATGGGAAAAGATACAGGAATAAAAGAACGCATAATAGCAAGGATACAAAAGGCCTTGGAGAATAAAGTAGCAGTAAAGGAGAATGTAACCAATGAGTTGCACAGTTCGGAAGAACATGACGACCCATCAGTGACATTTGTGGAAAACTTTATAAAGAAGAACAAAAAACTGTTTTACTGCACATCCGAAGCCGAAATAAAAAGCGTTCTTGAACACATCATTAGGCAACATACGTTGGATAACATACGTTGCTGTTCGTCGTCTTTGACGTATTTCTTCAACAAGCTAGGCTTGAACCAAATAAAAGCACCTGTATCTATGGAAGAATGCGATGTGTGTATTATTCCCTGCGATGGAATGATAGCATCTGATGCCACATTGATAATTACAGATGGGCAAGACGAATTGTATCTACCCAAGAAAACGCTGATATTATTTGCATTCACATCCAAAGCATCATCCACATGGAACGAGGCTCTAAAAAAACTTGGAGACCTATACGACCAAGGATTGCCCAACAAAATATTGCGAATAAACCCAGTGGAAACTGCTTTCCAAAGGATATATCTGATTCTGTCCGAAGACTAATATATTATAAAGGAAAGAGAAAAACGATTAGAGATAGACTATTGGCATTGTGAATAAAAACACACGGCTAAAAAGAAAGAGATTGTAAACACGAAAAAAAATAGCACACATATACGATAAAATATGAAGAAGTTTTTGACAAGAGTCCTGTCGGGATTTGTGTTTGTGGTGATAGTATGCACCTGCATTTTATTAGGAGAGTTTGGCCATGCGGCATTGTTTTTGTTTGTCAGCATGGTATGCCTTCACGAATTTTACAGAGCACTCTCAAACCAAGGAGTAAAAGTTTCAGCCCCAATGGGTATTACTATTGGAGCATTGGTGTACCTCACAGTTTCGTGTATGATATTGTTCGAGCTGTCATCTATGCTACTATTGGTTCTAATACCGCTGTTCATGGTAGTATTCTTATTACATCTTTGGAAAAACGTCGAAAAGCCATTCGAAAACATTTCCTACACGCTGTGCGGAATAGTTTATGTGTGCATACCGTTGTCTCTAACCCTATTATTGGCAAAACCCATCTATATGTCTACAGATGTTGTTGCATACTTATACTTACCATTAAATATATTAGGCATATTGGTGCTCCAATGGGTTAGCGACAGTTTTGCATATCTAACAGGCGTTTGCATAGGCAAACATCCTTTATTTCCAAAGCATTCGCCCAAGAAAAGCTGGGAAGGATTTATCGGAGGATTATTGTTCTGCATATTGGCAGGCTACCTCATTGGTACTTATATCTCCACAGATTTTTCCGTTACCGATTGGATAGTGATGGCTATGATTGTGCCAATAATAGGTACTCTTGGCGACTTGGTGGAAAGCATGTTCAAACGCAGCATGAACATTAAAGACACAGGAAACATAATGCCTGGACACGGCGGACTAATGGACAGATTCGATAGTCTTATCATGACCACGCCTTTCCTTTTGGCATATTTACTTATAAAATACACATTATTCGTATAACAGACTAAATATAAATACATCATGCATATACATAGAGAAGGACGAAAACTTATTTCCCTTTGCTTTTTGACAATAGCAATTCTTATACTTTTGGTGGCAATGTTTGTTCCACATCTTACAGTGTTCCACTACTTATTTTTTGCGGTTCTTATTATTTGCTCGTTGCTTGTTACAAGCTTTTTCCGCATACCCAATAGGATATTTACATCCAATGAAAGTGAGGTTATAGCACCCGCAGACGGAAAAATAGTGGTAATAGAAGACGTATACGAAAAAGAATGGTTGAAAACAGAGTGCCGACAAGTATCCATTTTTATGAGTCCTGCTAACGTCCACGTAAACCGCTATCCGGTAACCGGAAAGATAGAATACGTCAGATACCACAAAGGTAATTATTTCATTGCCTCTCACCCAAAAAGCTCTGTACTAAACGAACACAGCAGCGTGGGCATAGTAATGGAAAACGGAACTAAGATTTTCTTGAGACAGATAGCCGGAGCTATGGCAAGAAGAATCGTATGCTACGCCAAAGAAGGAGAAGATGTGAAGCAAAATCAAGAACTTGGCTTCATAAAATTTGGTAGCAGAGTAGACCTTTTCATACCCCTCGACGCTATGATAGATGTAGACTTGGAAGACGTGGTAAAAGGTGGAATATCGCCTATAGCAGTGTTGAATGAAAAGCCTGTAGTAAATGACTGAGGAAGTTTATAAGATGCTACATTCGCAAGTAGTATACGAAGACAACCACATCATTGTGCTGAACAAACTCCCTGGACAGATAGTGCAAGGAGATAAAACCGGCGATGTGTGTCTTACCGACTTACTCAAAGACTACTTAAAAATAAAATACAACAAGCCGGGAAATGTATTTTGTGGCCTAGTACACCGTTTGGATAGACCTGTAAGTGGATTGGTAATGTTTGCAAAAACAGACAAAGCCCTTACGAGACTTACAAAGATGGTAAAAGACCGCAAAGTGAACAAAACATATTTGGCTATAGTGAAAAATGCCCCTAAAACGCCTTCTGCTACACTTGAAAACTACATAAAGAAGAATGAAAAGCAAAACAAATCTTACATTGTAAAAGAAGGCACAAAGGATAGTAAAATAGCAGTGTTGGACTACTCTGTAGTAGGATACAGCTCTGGCGGATACACACTACTTGAAGTACATCTACATACAGGCCGACATCACCAAATAAGAACACAACTATCCAACATTGGCTCTCCTATAAGAGGCGATTTAAAATACGGCTACCCAAGGTCTAATCCGGATGGAAGCATAAGTCTGCATAGCTATAAATTGGAATTCGAACATCCCATAAAGAAAGAGATTATCACACTAGAAGCAAAACCCATAACAAAAGATGCTTTATGGTCTGCATTCTTTTAATTTTCTATAGATAGTCAATCAGTCTAAGAAAACCGGTCGATCGATTTGCAAAAATCAATCGACCGGTTTTCTTTAAATGATCGAGCATCACTATACACACCGATCGATCATTTTCCTTTTTCCGATCGATCAGTATGGGTGCATATAGTCGACTATAATTTTATCTTTGGCAATAATCACTCACAATCTATGTTATTGCACACCCAGTTTTCCAATTATTCTATTTCCTTTGATAGCACATCGTCATCAAATGGATATTCTATATGCGTAAGGAATAAAGCCTTTGCCGGCAACGACGTTCCGGCATTGCAACGATTCTTACTTTCTATCACCTCTTTAAAGCCTTCTAACGACAATTTTCCTCTTCCTACATCTAATATTGTCCCGGTTATGCTTCGCACCATATTACGCAAGAATCTATTGGCCGTAATAGTGAAAACCAACTGTTTTCCCACAAAGTCATCTTCCCATTTCCATTCGGCATGAAGTATTTCGCAGTTGTTGGTCGCGGTCTGTGTATGCAGTTTGGAAAAAGACGTAAAATCCTCATAGGTTTTAAGTATCTCACAAGCAGCGTTCATCATATCCAAGTCGGGATAATAGAAGATTCTATGTATGAAATCGTTCTTAAAGGGCTTCTTATCCACCGTAAGAAAATACTTGTAGGTGCGACTAGTAGCACTAAATCGAGCATGAAGGTCGTCGCTAACAGGAAAGATACTAAAGATCTGTATATCATTGGGCAAGAAAGAATTTAGCTTAAAAACTAGATTCTTCAATTGCTCGGAAGAGAAGACATTATCCGTCTCGAAATGAGCATAAAACGAGGAAGCATGCACACCTGTATCCGTTCTTCCACAGCCCACAATATTTATCTCTTGGTGTAGCAACAAGCCTAGAGCGTTCTCCATAGTCTGCTGAATGCTAGAAGCGTTGGGCTGTATCTGCCATCCATGATAGTTAGCACCATTATAGCTAAGATGAATAAAGTATCTCATAGTCTTCAGAAATAGGGTTTTAAAATCGTTAGCACAAGATTTTCATTATATCTAGTATCTCCATTGGTTCATGCACTATATAGTCGGCGTGGTGGTTTGTAAGCTCTTCCACAGTCCTTAATCCCCAAGCTACGCCTACACTCCTAACTCCGGCATTCTGTGCAGTTTGCATATCCACACCCGAATCTCCTACATACAAAACCTCATCTTTCTGAACACCGGCTGCTTCTATTATCTCATTCACTATAGCAGGATTGGGCTTGGGGTCCATTCCATCCCTATGCCCTATCACCTTCACAAAATGGGTATTTTGGAAAAAATGTGCCGTTATTTCCAGCGTCGCCTGATGATATTTATTAGAAGCTACCCCTATCTTTACATTATTAGCACTCAGTTTGCTTAGCAGTTCTTCTATTCCGCTGTAGGGGTAAGTCTCGTCGGTACCATGTAAGGCATAGTAGGCTGCAAATATTTCCTTCACTTGCATTATCGTGTCCTCGCTCCTATTGCCTTCGGGCAAAGCTCGCTCTATCAGTTTATAAAAGCCATTTCCTATCTTTGTCTTGTAGTCATCGACGCTATGAGTAGGAAAACCGCATTTTTCCAAAGCATAGTTTACGCTATTGGCAAGGTCGTTGATAGTATATAATAGTGTACCGTCTAAATCAAATATTACAAGCTTTATCATATTATATGAAAGTGTATTTTTTTCTTTTAGGGATAAACGAATATAAAAAAAGGAGCTGAAAATAAATCTTCAATTTCCAACTCCTTAATCTGTTGTCCCACCAGGACTCGAACCTAGACAGACAGAACCAAAACCTGTAGTGCTGCCATTACACCATGGGACAATCACCTCGAACACTTGCTTGTTGTTAGCTTCACATCTCGTGTGTCGTTCGAATTACGAGTGCAAAGATACACACTTTTTTCATTCCCACCAAATATTTTTTCAATTATTTTTATTACTTTTTCTTTAGTATGCAATATTTCAATTCTTTACAACCGTATTTTTTTATTATTTTCCACCCTATTTTACCCTAAAAACAGTGTTTTTTTTGTTGTAAAAAGAGCTTTTTTCCCACTTTTGCACCTAGTAGTGCTTATTTTTATTCATTATTCAAATAACACACTGTTTTTCAAACAATAAAGAGCATTTCTGCATTAAAAACATATTTTTTCTACTCTCGATAGCGAAAAAAGTAGTAATTTTGCAACAGATTTTGCCCTACGGCTAAACATAAACTGACGAATTAAAAACACATAATACGATGAAAAATTTACGCGAGATACTTATGCAACGTCGTAGTATAAGAAAATATACTACCGACCTCATTACCAAGGACGAACAAAAGAGCATCCTAGAAGCCGGACTTATGGCTCCTACATCCAAAAACTCTCGCCCTTGGAATTTTATAGTAGTGGACGACAAAGAGACTTTAGAACAGCTTGGCAAGTGCAAAAAGTTTGGTGCAATGAGTGTTGCTGGCTGTGCAATGGCTGTAGTTGTAGTAGCCGATTCCAGCCTAAGCGAAGCATGGATAGAGGATTGCAGCATTGCAGCTGCTTTTATGCAACTACGTGTCGAAGAGCTTGGAATGGGCAGCTGCTGGGTGCAAATAAGAGAACGCATGTTCGACGAAAACACTACAGCGCAGCAATATGTAAAAAATCTCCTTTCCATTCCCGAAGAAATGGAAGTAGAATGTATACTTACCATAGGCCACAAAGCCGAAGAGAGAAAACCTCTCGACCCCGAAAAAGCTCTTTGGGAAAGAGTGCATCAAAATAAATGGTAGAGCAACTAACAACCTAAACATCAACCTATAATACAGCAAGTCCACGACTCATCGATTTCCGTTGCGTCGTGGACTTTTTACTTTCATTAATTATATCTGCATCTATATGTATCGCTATCAATGAGCGAGACATAAAGCATTCTAATAGTCAAAACTACTTTCGCCTAAAAACTCTCTCATAATAGATGTAGGAGGAATATACTTTTCAGGTATCGAATCGAAGAGACTTAGCATTTCCAAAAGCCTGTGAGCCTCAGCATATTCAGGTGTGTTTTGAGGCACCTCTTTCAGTATCGGCTCAGCATGATGTTTTAAAATTCCTAGCTCATACATAAGTGCCGAATTGAACATCACATCGGCATTTTCCTGATAGGGAAATATATGTTTTTGTTCCCCTTCCCTCACACTCTGCCAGCGTTTTAGCGTGTCGTAAGCCGAATATCCTCTAAATTTATAGTCCCTCACCATGCGGCGGATAAGCCTATTGTCCGAACTGCGTATTATATTCTGATTATCAATAGCTATCTGTGTCATAGCCGAAACATATACTCTATACTTCCACTGCTCGGGAATAAGCTCCGTAAGTTTGGGATTCAACGCATGAATACCTTCCACTATAAGTATACTATTCTCCTTCATTATCAAGCTTTCGCCAGTGTAAGTTCTTTTACCGGTCTTAAAATCGAAACGTGGAATTTTCACCTCTTTGCCTTGCGAAAGAGCCATCAAATCCTCGTTCAGCTTCGGAATATCCAATGCTTCGAGGGCTTCAAAATCATAGTCACCGTTAGCCGAACGCGGAGTTTTCTCTCTATCCACAAAATAGTCGTCCAGAGAAAGTTGCTGAACATCAAAGCCCATAACAGAAAGCTGAACACCCAACCGGCGACACGATGTAGTTTTTCCACTCGACGACGGACCAGCGATAAGCACCATCTTCAACTCATCTTTCCTTTTATATATAGAGTCGGCAATGAATGAATATTTCTTTTCATGCAATGCCTCAGCCACTTGTATTAGGAAGTTGGCTTTATTGTTACGCACTTTTGCATTCAAATCCGACACATAGAGCGTTTGCAACACATTTTTCCACTCCCTATGCTCCTTGTAAATTTTAAACAGGCGTGGTGTCTCGTAGAACGACGCAAGCATTTGAGGCTGTTCTATATGTGGCAACTGAAGCAACAATCCATCGTTGAACACTCGCAAATCCCACACTTTCAGCAGCGACGTAGAGGGAACAAGCGACGAATATGTTTTATTAGGAGTATCGCCCAAAAAGGAAATAGACGCATATTGTTTATTTCCGGCCTCAAGCAGGCGGCAGGTCTCGTCGTTGTCATTGTCGGCCATCAGCTTCAAAGCGTCCTCCATAAGCATATTCTTGGAAGTGAATGGAATATCTTTTTCTACAAGGGCTTTCATATACTCTCGCAGCTTGCAAGCAAGGATCTCATTATCCAATCCACTATTGAACACCCTGCAATACAAACCCTCTAACAATGAATGCTCTACACAAAGTTTTGCCGACGGAAAAAGCTCCCTCACGGCCTTATAAAGCAAGAATGCCACCGAATTGATATACATCCTATAACCATGCTTGTCGGTTATGTCGAAAAAAGAGATAGTTTTGGGGTTGTATATACGATAATCCAATCCTGTTATCTTATTGTTTACCAAGGCTCCAAGTATAGGATAATGGCTCAAATGTTTGTAATTTTCACTAAGCTCTTGAAGCGAAGTACCTTGCGGAATCATTATGCGTTCCCTACTATTTTCTATGTATATTTCTATCATATTTATTGTTTTTTTTCTTATTGGTTTTCATCAAATACCATACATGTAAAGCATATAACTATATTTAGCTTTTTTTATTGCACCTCTAACCATACAAAACATCCCACTATACATATTTCCTACATCCCACTATAAAAGTTACCCAACCGCTGTTATAAAATTACTTTACCCCACTATTTTTTTATATTTCAAGCCTTGAATTTTATATTCCAAGGCTTGGTTTTTATATTTCAAGGCTTGAATTATAAAAACCAAACCTTGGAATTTTAAAACCAAGCCTTGAAATAAATTTTTATAGTGGGGAAAGGAACTTTTCCTTCGGGGGAAAAAGGATAATATACCCCCGTAGAACTAAGATTATATGCAGATAATAATCTCAAACCATTATGCTTGCATCTGATAATAATGATGTACAACCGCCGGAAAACACCACACTGCGAAAAATAAATATAGGCAACTTCTAAAAATTCCACGTTTCGGATAAACCAAAGAATGTTCTTTGAAACTTTTGCGTGCTTTACGTTTTTTCTTGGAATCTTTCTATTTCTTTTTCAATCGCATAGCCCGCT
>JAFZEK010000286.1 GCA_017560705.1 Bacteroidales bacterium
ATTAAACAGTGGATCTATGTCTGATATTTCATTCTTGTTGTTGACATTCTTCTTGTTGACATCATCTATCAATACAGACATGGGTATTCCTCGCCGTTTACCTCCTCCACTTCAAGCAGACATGGTTCCGCCGGAAGTACGTCAAAGAAATATTTTCATTGTAAAAATAAATAGCCAAAATAGACTATTCTTTGATGGACAAATCGGTGACCTAAAAGCATTGAAGGCAAGAGCAAAAGAGTTTTTGAGCAACCCTCAAAATGCATCGAATTTGCCAGAAAAGAAAGTTCAAGAAATACCTTTGCTTGGTACAATGGAAGTTTCTCAAGGGGTTATTTCCTTACAAAACGACAGAGGTACTTCTTATGATATGTACATTCAGGTTCAAAATGAGTTAATGGCTGCCGTTAATGAAATGCGTCAAGACTTGTCTAGAGTAAAATTCCAAAGAGAGTATGAAGACTTATCTAACGAACAACGCTCAGCTATTGACAAAGCCATACCAGCAGCTATCTCTGAAGCCGAACCTACTAAAATTGGAGGGAACAAATAATGGCAAGATTTAAAAAATCGAAATCAGAAGGTACTCCTGGGTTAAACACTGGTTCGATGTCAGACATCGTGTTCATGTTCTTGTTCTTCTTTATGGTTATCACCAACATGCGTGAAAGTACTTTGTATGTAAAAATCAAAGTACCTCAAGCTTCAGAAGTTCAAAAACTTGAAAAGAAATCGCTTGTTAGCTACATCAACGTAGGTAAACCTATGGATGAAAAGAAGTATGGTTCTGAACCACGTATCCAATTGAATGATCAAATAGCAGAAGTTTCTGACATTGCCGAATTCATCGAAAATGAAAGAGCTGCAAGAAACGAAGTTGACCGTCCTTTCTTGACAACTTCTGTAAAAGCTGACAAAGACGTTCGTATGGGTATTATCGTAGATATTAAACAAGAATTACGTAACGTAAATGCATTGAAACTTATCTATACTACATCTCGTAAAGGTAGAGAGTAAAAGATGCACGTTCTTAAATATCTAAATCAAAATAAGCGAAATAGACCTCGGTTTGTTTCGCTTATTTTATTCTCTATATGAACCACAACATACAACAATTACACTAATATATCAATAATCGTAAAAGATGTTTCACTTCAAACAATTTAATATCGAAGATAGTAGCTCTCCAATGAAAGTTGGAACAGATGCCGTTCTATTGGGTGCTTGGATGCCTACCAAAAACAACAATCCTAAGGTGCTCGACATTGGCACGGGATGTGGCGTTATATCATTAATGATGGCTCAACGAATGCCCCATGCTGAAATCCATGCCATAGATATTGATAACGGTGCTTGGATCGACGCTAAAAACAACTTCCAAAACTCCATTTGGAACAATAGATTAAACATTATTACTCCTGCTCCTATTCAAGATTTTACAAAAGAAAACAATGAAAAGTTTGATATAATAGTATCGAACCCTCCGTTCTTTATAGATTCTTTCAAATGCAATAAAACTTCAAGAAACTTAGCTCGACACAACGATTCTTTATCTTTTACCGACCTTATTGCTTGCATAAATTCACTGCTTACCGACGATGGATTCTTTGCAGGGATACTCCCTTTCAACGAAGGTTCTAAATTTATTGACTTAGCCTACTCCGAAAAACTATTCTGCTTCAAAAAAACATTAGTAGCCGACAGACCCGATAAAGAATATAAAAGAATACTATTCTGCCTATCCAAACATAAGGCTAAAGACATCGACACCTCTAGCCTATATATCAGAAACAACGACAGAACCTACTCTAATGAATACTTGGAACTAACCAAAGACTTCTATACTTTTATACCATAAGTAACTTACGATATAGCTATATACCATTATATTTTTCTGTGTAACATAATACGAAATACAGTTCCTTGATCTGGCACTGAATATTTTACATATATCTTACCCTTGTGGTATTCGTTTATTATACGCTTAGCCAACGACAATCCTAATCCCCAACCTCGTTGCTTTGTACTAAATCCCGGTTTGAATATTTCTTTATGCATAGATGAGGGTATCCCCTTGCCTGTATCACATAGGTCTATATAAATATGCTTATCATCGTATGTGACTATAACTGTAAATGTTCCTGCACCATTCATTGCATCTATAGCATTTTTACAGATATTCTCTATAACCCATTCAAACAGATAAGCGTTAAGTGGTACAATCAAAGGCTCATCCATATCGGGAAAATTGGTTTGGAAAATAATCTTTTTAGATGAGCGAAGCTGCAAATACGTTATTGCATTATTTATCACCTTCAATATATCTGCATCTTTAAGCTCTGGCACTGAACCGATCTTCGAAAACCTATGTGTTATAGTCTCTAGCCGTTCCAAGTCTTTTTGAATCTCGACGGAATAGGTATCCTCCAATCCTTTTGCTTTAAAATACTCTAACCATGCTAATAACGAAGATATAGGTGTACCTAGCTGATGTGCTGTTTCCTTGGCCATACCTACCCATATCTTATTTTGCTCCACATCCCTAGCTGTTCTAAACAAATTATACGATACCAACATCAATACAAATGCTATGAACACATAAATAATTGGTGCATACCGCAATGCTTTAAGCAATGGAGTTCGCTCGTAATATATATAAGCCTTACATTCGTCTGGCAAAATAATCTCTATAGGGGCATTCTCTTCCGACATTTGATCCAACTTCTTTTTCAGCTTATATGAATTTGATTTCAGATCGTCCACATCAATATTGCCCCAAGCTAATATTGATTTCATTAAGCTATCGGTAACAATAACAGGTACAAACACCGAATTATTAGTTATCTCAGACAAAAACGACTGTGTAAAATCATTCAATACCTTACGCAAATCGGTGTATATTTTTGATTCCTTATAGTACAATGTAAACCCCATATTATACGACGAATAATGCACCGGAGGTTCCTGCATAAATTCCTCTAACAGCTTGCCATCTAGCCTTGTAACACCTTTGGGCAAATCCACATTCCTATACCATGTTATGTTCCTATCATCATCGGTTATGATTACAGGAATAGTCTTATTAGCCGATAAATAGTTATAGTAAAAACTAACATCTTGGTCTAGTGGCAGCTCCATAAAAGCTTTCTGAGCTTCGGTTAGCAAAGTCATGCGGCTACGTTCTTCTTCCCTCACTGTTTTAAAGAACGTTTCTGTATGTGCCACTAACTCAGCTTTCCTACTTATAGCTTTTGCCCACAGCTTTATTTTCTCTTTTTCCGAGTTTTGTATCTGTACTATTATATTATTTACCTGCAAAAGTGCTATGAATGCCAACACTATGGTAAACAATAGAATAATAACTTTCCATTTTTTGGTAGTATATGAAAATCGTTTCATAGAAACAGTATGTTTTATATGCTCGTTTATATATTTTTATTCGTTCATCGGTATAACGAATAATGTAGCTTTTAAGTATATGCCGCTCATGCTTTTAAGGCAATCTGTGCACCCCTACTCTACTCTTACACTCTTAGCAGGACTTATTTTGGACACAAACTTTACAGGTATAAGCAAGGCCAACAAGCATACCACCAAAGTAAATATACTAACCAATATAAACGTAAACAAATTGATTTCTACTGGCACATGCGTCATAGCATAACTTTCTCTATCCAACGATATTAGCTGAAACTCCGACTGCAACAAGCACAATGCCAAAGCTAACATATTGCCTATCACCAAACCCTTAGACACTATAGATGCCGACTTATAAATAAATATCTTTTGAATACTCTTGTCCGAAGCTCCTAGGGTCTTCAACACTCCTATCATGGATGTTTTTTCAAAAATCATAATAAGCAACACCGATATAACCGACACTACACACACCAAAGCCATAAGACTGAGTATAAGCACTATATTAGTATTAAGCAAATCCAACCACGAAAACAAGCTAGGATAGTTCTCTACAACAGTGCTTAAAGTTAAATCATAATCCAAAACATTATAAATGTCCGAAGCAATGAAGGGTAGCCTATCAAAATTATCTACTAGCACCTCGTAGCCACCTACCATAGTAGAATCCCAATCGTTCAACTTTTGCACCGTTTTTATATCGCCTACAATGAACACATCATCAAAGTCCACAAGGTCAGTAGAATAAATACCTACAACCTTGAAGGCTCTAGCTTTATAACTGCTCTCGTGCCAAAAATATGTCCGCACCTTATCGCCTATAGAAAAACAAAGCTTATCAGCTAAAGTTTTAGACATAATAATCTCATTAGACGAAGCTTCGGCTCCTATGCTAAAAAGCCTACCCTCTATAAGATTCTTTTTGAAGAACGCAGAATCAAAATTAGAGCTTAATCCTTTATATACAATACCCTGAATCTGATCATCAGTCTTTATCATGCCACCTTTATCGGCAAAACACTGCACATGCCTTACCCCTTCTTTGGATTTAATATGGTCCAAAATACCTCTTTCGGAGGATATAGGCGTTTGCTCGTAGGCTGTATTAGCTTCAAAATGAGTAACTACTATATGCGAACCAAAGCCTACTACTTTGTTCCTTATCTCTTGCTGAAATCCACGCAAAATACATACAGATAGTATCATAACTACTACACCCAACGACACTCCTGCTATAGCTATATTTATTAGCGGCGAAGAGAATGACCCTTTATTGTTTCTCAGAAACTTATGCGATATAAAACGTTCAAACTTCAAGATACTTTCATTTTATTATTTCAAACTGCAAAGATACACATTTTATTTCACTACTACAAAGAATAATATTCAACAACAAACTTTAGGCACTCCAATAGCGTTGTATATCAACACATTTCAAAATACAAAAAAAATATCTACTTTCGCACGCAATAATAAAAAAGCTGCTACGTTTTTCATACTTTAATAAAGTATACACTAACGATAAATACATGAATTATGATATACAATATTTTACTTGCAATCTACTGTCTCTTTCCAATAGTTGGACTATGGGGCATATTCAAAAAGGCCGGTATAGAAAGCTGGAAAGCATTAATACCTATTTATAATCTAATACTTTGGGTGAAAATAATAGGTAAAAGTTGGAAATGGTACATATACCTTGCTATACCTGCTATCAACATTTTCACCTATCTACTTATGGTGGTTGAAACAGCTAAATGTTTTAAACGCAACTCTTTGCTAGAGCAAACACTGGCAGTTTTATTCCCTTTTGCCTATCTCCCCTACCTTGGCTTTTACAAAAAAAGAGAATACACCAAACCTTCGGAACTTGAAGAAATAAAATATAGCTCGGCAAGAGAATGGGCCGACGCTCTTATTTTTGCACTTGTAGCTGCCACTATTATCAGAACTTTTATGTTCGAGCTATACAATATCCCTACCTCATCCATGGAGAAATCGTTGAAAGTAGGCGACTTCTTATTCGTTAGCAAACTATCCTACGGCCCTCGTGTACCTAATACTCCGCTTGCTATACCTCTAGTACACCACTCAATACCAGGCACTAAAATAAAATCATTCTGCGACGGAATACAACTAAGATACCATCGTTTCTTTGGCACTCCTAGCGTTGAAAGATACGATGCCACAGTGTTCAACTATCCCGACGGCGACACTGTAGCTCTTGCTTTTGAAAGCAACATAAGCTATCATGCTTTGGTAAGAGAATATGGTCGCGAAAACGTGCATAACAATCCGCAAACTTTTGGCGAAATAATTACAAGACCTGTAGACAAACGCGAGAACTTTATAAAAAGAACAATAGGACTACCGGGCGAAGAACTTACAATAAAGAACAAAATAGTGTACATAAACGGTGATGCTATAGAAAACCCCGAAAACCTACAGTACACCTACGCCATAAAAGTAAAAGAAGGTAAGAACTTAGACACCAGACAGCTAAGAAAGCTAGACATATCCATGGA
>JAFZEK010000001.1 GCA_017560705.1 Bacteroidales bacterium
GTTATAGTCAAACCGATTTGATGGGAACAGCAGCCTACGTAGGTAGGGGCGGTGCTATAGGTGCTTTGGGAGCAGATTTTACTGCTGCTAGCTACAACCCTGCTGGATTGGGAATGTTTTATTCCTCGCAGTTGTCTATATCTCCATCTTTGGATTGGTCTATCAATAATTCTACCTATATGGGAAACGAAGAAGATGAGTCTAGAACTATATTTGCATTCAACAATGCAAATGCGTTGTTTGCATTCAAAACAGGTGCTGCCGAAGGTTGGAGAGTTTTCCAATTTGGTTTAGGGGTGAACAAGCTTAGAAGTTTCAACAACAGAACTTACTTGGAAGGAAACCCTACAAACACTTCTTTATTGACCGTTTGGACTGATAACGCCAACAGTGCTAATGGCTTTGATTCTTATACAAGTTCGCTAGCTAGAATTTGCGGACTTATGTCCTACGACTCGGTGTCGGGTACTTACACTAATATATTCAAGGGTAATGTGCAAGAATTGACTCAAAGTCAGTACAAAGTAGAATCGGGTGGAGTTAGCGAAATGGTTGTGTCATTCTCTGGAAACTACAGCGATAAATTATATTTGGGTGCTACTTTGGGTGTGCCTTTCTTGGGATACCGTTCTACATCGCTCTACACCGAAACTCCTACTGAAGTGTTGGATACTATAGGTTTGAAAGAATTTAATTTTTGGGAAAACAAAAACATTGATGGTACTGGTGTGAATTTGAAATTAGGTGCTATTTATAGACCAATAGATAATTTGCGTATAGGATTGGCGTTCCATACTCCTACCTACTACGAAATAAATGAATCGTACAGTACTACAGTGGAAAGCGAAATTCTTATTCCAGGAAGAGATAAGTACCGTACTTCAGAAGCTAACCTTTATGGTATTTATTACTACAATTTTACAACACCATTGAAATTGTTGGCTAATATGGCTGTGACAATGGGTAATATGTCGTCCAAATTGGCCGGTAGTTTAAGTTTCGACTATGAGTTTACTAACTATAGGTCTATGCGTTTTTCGGGTGGCGATAAGCAATATATGAAGCTTGTGAACGAAGATATAAAGAACATGTATCGTCCTACTCACACATTCAGAGTTGGTGGAACATTGAATGTTATGAAGCTTGCTTTCCGCCTTGGTGCAGTTTATACTACCGACCCATACAAGGAAAACCTAGGAAAAGATGCTGAAAAAATGACTATAGCTTGTGGTGTAGGATATCAAAATAGAAGCTATTTCGTAGACTTTGCATACGCTCACACCGAACAAAAAGATAAAATGTATTTCTCGGCCAATCCTACAGACATCGTCTCTTTGACCGATTATAGAAATCTTTTTGTGCTTACTATAGGAATGAAGTTTTAATTTATAAATGTATAGTGTATAAGGAATTAAAGAGGTAGGTGGATTAATAAAATCTACCTCTTTTTTTCTTTGTTTTATGTACGGATGGATAGAAAGATTGTAAGAATGTTTTTTGTTGCTATCGTGGGAATAGCAACGTTGCAGGCTCAGCCAAAGAATATTATATTTATGGTTGGCGACGGTATGGGGGTTGCTCAAGTGTATACTTCTATAGTGGCCATGCAGGGTAAATCAAATTTTGAACGTTTCCCTTATACAGGGTTTTCTAAAACATATTCTTATAACGATTTTACTACCGATTCGGGTGCTGGTGGTACTGCATTATTTACAGGTGAAAAGGTGAATAATAAGGCTATAGCCCTCTCTCCTGATGGTAGAAAATTAGAGACACTTTTGGAAAAAGCTCAGAAAGAAGGCTTGTCCACGGGTTTTGTAGTTTCCACTGTAGTGTGTTGTGCTACTCCATCTGCTACCTATGCACACGTGTATAATAGAAAGGAATTTGACAGCATAACATTGCAGTTGTCGCAGTCTGATATTGATTTCTTTTCGGGTGGTGGTGCTGGCTATTTTGAGAAAGCCAATAGAAAGGACAGCTTGTCGGCTATGGATACTTTGCGTAAGCGTGGCTTCGATGTTGTGTATACACTAGATGAGTTAGAAGCATCTAATGCCGAAAAGATAGCTGCATTCTTTGCACCATATTATCCAGCCAAATATCCTGAAAGGGGCGACTTGCTTATGGAACCATCTAAGAAAGCAATAAAGCATTTGAGTAAGAATGATAAAGGTTTTGTGCTAATGATAGAAGGTTCGCAAATAGATTATGGTGGTCATGATACGAATATTACAGTGTTGAGAAACGAAGTTGTAGAGTTCGACAAAGTGATAGGTATGGTGTTGGATTTTGCAATGAAAGATGGTGAAACATTGGTCATTGTTACCGCCGACCATGAAACAGGAGGGCTAACTTTGCCTCATGGTAATATGGAAGAGGGTATGGTGTCCGCAAAGTTTACCACTACTAACCACACAGGGGTTATGGTGCCTGTGTTTGCCTACGGTCCCGGTGCGGAAAACTTTGTAGGTATTATGCAAAATACGGATTTCCTACCCAAAATATCTAAAATAATGAATTGGGAAAAATAAAATTTGAAATATAGCGTTCGTTAGTGAATCGAAGTTGGAATGAGCGTGTTCTAACTAGCTATATTGAATCAACGGAATTGTAAATAAAATCATCGAAAGAAAATAAATGAAAACAGTAAGAATTGGATTGATATTGTTTGTTTTTTGTGGGCTGTTGTTTCCAGCTAAAGCACAAACAAAGGTAGAAGATAAAGCATTGGATACTTTGGCGTGTCCAATTATTGGATTTAATTTTGGCTTATGGGTGCCTCAAGGAGCAATGTCGGATATGTTTAAATCTCCAATGTTGGATTTTGGAGTTTCAGCATTGTATAAGACCAAGTCGAATTGGCTTTTCGGTATAGAAGGTAGTTTCTTTTTTGGTAATGATAATTTGAAGAATAGGAAAGAGCGTCTTCAATCTATTTATACTAACGAAGGCACTGTTATAGGTACAGGAGGTAGCGATGCCGGAGTCGAAGCTTTTAATAGAGGCTTGGTTGGGATGCTACAATTTGGAAAAATTATGCCAGTGATAAAAGACAATCCCAACTCCGGATTGTTTGTTTTGTTTGGTGCTGGTGTAGCACAAAATCAAATAGTTTATATGCCATCGTTAGAAGAAGCTCCTCAAATATCAGAAGAATATGCAAAACTTTATGACCATCAGCAAAGAGGTCCTGTTATTTCCGAGAGAATAGGCTTTTGGTATATGAACGATAAAAAAACATATTTGAATATCAATATATCTTTTGAGTTTACTCAGATGTGGTTAAAGTCTACACGAAACTATGTGATAGATGACTATATGGGTATAAGAGGTAAGGATAATAACAAGTATTTTAGCCATATATATGGAATAAGATTTAGTTGGATGGTACCTTTGGAAGGTAAAACAACACAAGAATACTACTATTATTAATACATAGATTTGCATAATTAGGACAGGCGAATATTGTTTTTACGGAGCTATAAGAATACCATTATATGAGATACTTATATACATTTGGAATATTGTGCTATGGTTTTGCTATAAGGTTAGCAGCATTGTTTAGCGAAAAAGCTAAGTTGTGGGTGCAAGGAAGAAAAGATATAATGAATATCATACAAAGCAAGTTGGCTGATAATAAATCGGAGATAGCGTGGTTTCATGCATCTTCGTTAGGAGAGTTTGAACAATGTCGTCCTGTAATAGATGTTTTTAGAGAAACATATCCAAACTATAAGGTGCTTGTAACGTTCTTTTCACCATCAGGGTATGAGATAAGAAAGAACTATCCTAAAGCAGATTATGTTTTCTATCGTCCGTTGGATACTACTGCTAATGCTCGTAAGTTTATGGATATTGTGAAGCCGAAGATTGCTTTCTTTGTAAAGTATGATTTTTGGTTCAATTATCTCAATATACTTAATAAGA
>JAFZEK010000287.1 GCA_017560705.1 Bacteroidales bacterium
AAATTTGTTGCTCATGCAACATTTTTAGAATTATCTATTCATTTCACCAGCCGCTTTTTATAAAAGCGGCTTTTTTACTCTCTATACAATAAAGCATAGATAGATTATACTTTTTTCGACAAACGAACGTTACTCGGAATAAGATAACAAAAAAATTAAAAGGACTCTTTGATATGAAAAAATACTTGCTTGCATTAGCATTGACCATTACTTTTAGCTCGTTTGTAGCAAAAGGACAAAACATTAAAGCATTCGTAACCCTTGGCGGAAACCTCTCTCAAATAGATGGCGATGAAGTATATGGCTTCAAGAAGCTTGGTTTTACCGGCAGTATAGGTGCTATGATACCTATAGCAAAAGAAAATTGGTGGGTGAGCGTTGAAACAAAGTTTGCTCAATACGGTGCCTATGAAAGATCGTATCCTTACCACTACGATGCTACATTACCCTACATCGAAATTCCTCTTTTGATACATTTTGAGGATTATATTGGCGGATGGACTTTTGGCCTTGGAGCTTCGTATGGCCGACTTATGAAGTACAACGAAATATCAGCATGGGATGCTACCGGAGTGACTACTGCTATAACCGATGCTGTAAAAACTGAATACAACAAAAACGACATTTCGTTTGTGGCCGACATTAGATTTAAAATATGGAAGAATTTGAAGTTCAACTTCCGCTACCAATACTCGCTAGTTCCAATTAAAAAAGATTGGACATTCACCTACCTAAAAGAATCATGGAATAATGATGCTTACAACAACATTCTTAGTGGAAGACTAATATGGGTAATAAACGATAAAGACACTACAAAAAAGAAACATCGCAAAAAAAGATAAACAAACACTATGAAACGTATAGCTATTTTCCCGGGCTCGTTCGACCCTATAACCTTGGGGCATGAATCCATAGTTCGCAGAGCTCTCCCTCTTTTCGATGAAGTGATTATAGCCATAGGCGAAAACACTCAAAAGAAATGTATGTTCCCTTTGGATAGAAGAATAAAATGGATAGAAGACACATTCCAAGGCACTGAAAATGTAAGAGTGGAAACATATAACCTGCTTACTGTGGACTACTGCAAGCAACGAAATGCTAAGTACATAATACGTGGTCTACGAAACAGCATCGACTTCCAATACGAACAAAACATTGCCCTTATAAATAATGAATTGAACGCTGATATAGAGACTGTTTTTCTACTTACCGAACCTAGATACACATCTATAAACTCGTCGTTCATAAGAGAGATAGTAAACTTTGGGGGCGAAGCCTCTCGCTTTCTTCCAGAGGGTATACGAGCCGACTTTGAAAAATACATAAAAGAACTATAATGCCACTCACTACATCTTTAGCTATACTACTGATAGTTTCTGGCCTAGTGGTGGGCTTCATCAATACCCTGTCGGCTGGTGGCACTGCCATTTCCATATCCATATATCTTATGTTAGGCCTCCCTGCTGATGTGGTAAACGCCACAAACAGAGTCGGTGTACTTGTACAATCTGTGGCATCGGCTACCACCTATCATACCAAGAAAGTACTGGACTACAAGAAAGCTCTACTCCTAGCTATACCTACCACTATAGGTGCTTTCATTGGAAGCCTAATAGCTGTGCATGTAAACGAAAACGTGATACGCTGTGTGCTTCCAATTGTGCTTATAATGATGATAGTCTTCCTATTCCGCAACCCTAAAAAGCTTGAAACCGACAACATTGCCAAATTGGATAAAGGTTTTACTCTGAAACAATTCATTGTATACTTTCTTATAGGCATCTACGGCGGATTCATTCAAGTGGGTACGGGCTTCTTCCTTATAATGGCCGGAGTAAGTTGTGTGGGGTTCAACATTGTAAAGACCAATGCTTCAAAAGTGTTCATCATGCTTATATACACTTGTGCTTCCATCCTTGTTTTTGCACAGAAAGACATTGTGAGGTGGGATTTTGGATTGTTGCATGGTTTGGGATGTGTAGTAGGCTCGGTAGTAGGCTCGCTGCTTGGTGTAAAAAAAGGTGCCAACTTTGTAAAATGGGTATCGGTGTTCGTTATTATTTTGACAATACTTATGCTCTTTAATATCATAGACTTAAAGGAAATATTAGGTTTTATGACATGATTTTCGAGAAATATGGAGAAAAAATATTTCTTTATGTAAAAAATAAAGCGTACTTTTGTGACTCAGAAAATAAATAATGTACAACTTTTTAATTTATAGAATATGAGAAAGATATTTGCTATTTTAGCTATAGTTATTGCTAGTCAAACTATGGTATTTGCACAAAAAAGCAGCAAGGTGACGGAAAAAGATGTTCCTACTCGCTTTGTCAAAGACTTTACAAAACGCTATCCTGAAGCTAAAAACGTCGAATGGACTAAGGTGGATTCGTTGCTTTATGATGTAAACTTCGAAAACAACTCTAGCAAAACAATGCTACGCTTTTCTAACAAAGGCGTTGAAACTCGTTGGAATGTAGAATTACAATACACTCCTGAAAAGATTAAAAGCTATGTAAACCAAGAATATCCAAAGTTCAAAATAAAGAAAGTGGACATTGTGGATATATTGAATAAAAAAACTTATCGTGTGGAGATAATGAAGAAAAAGCTTTTCAAGAAAACTGAAAAAGTTTTGAACTTCGAGATTGACGGTAAGTTCATTGATGAACAAGGCATTTAAAGTAAACATACTTTAGACATAGATTGGTTCTAAAAATTCCACGAATCAATTTTAGATATTCCATATAGAAAAAGCGATTGGAGATAATCTTCTAATCGCTTTTTTTATACAACTTGCATTTCAACATCATAATTTCACACCTACAAAATAAGCCTTTGTCGACATAAACACAGTACTTTGGAAAATTAACGTCAGCATAATTATAAAAAAAAGATATAGTTTCAAACAATTTTATCCCACCTATTTCGTTAGTCATTGAGTTATTTGTAAAATCGTAAATGTAAAGAACTATAGTATTTGGCACACTAAAACCTAGTAATAAATGCTTTATACAACATTAATCACGATTATACAAGTGCATATTAAAAACGAAAAATATTGTTCATATAAATACCAACTCTGATGATTAAAAACATTACCAGTAGCAAAAAGATTATAGCACTATTCCTAGTAATCCTAACACCTATGCTTACAAAGGCACAGGATAAAAACATTGAAAAAACTGATATTGAATATTCTGAATCGGCATTCAAAACCAACTACGATAGCCTTCTTACTACCTATTTTCAACGCAAGAACATAGAACATATAGAGAAAAAGCACTACACTAAAGAAACAAAGTATCATCATGTAGACTTTGAAGATATTCCAGATTCAGTGCTTTTCAAAAGACTTTTGGCACTACCCACTGTCGTTCCTTTCAAATACAACAGCACCGTACGTTCATATATAAGAATGTATGTAAAACGTATGAACAACAACCTGAACACTATGCTTTCGTTGTCAGAATATTATTTTCCATTCTTCGAAGAAGCTTTAGAAAGATATAATTTACCTCAAGAACTTAAGTATTTAGCCATCACCGAGTCGGCGTTGAATCCACAAGCAGTATCTAGAGTTGGGGCTACTGGACTTTGGCAATTTATGCACGGCACTGGAAAAATATATGGCTTGACCATCAACAGCTTGGTCGACGAGCGTCGCGACCCTCTTAAATCATCAGATGCTGCCGCTAGATATTTGCGCGACTTATATGACATTTTCGACGACTGGACCCTTGCGATAGCTGCCTACAACTGTGGACCGAAAAATGTAAACAAAGCCATAACTCGCTCGGGTGGCAGAAGAAGTTTTTGGGAAATATATAACTACCTTCCTAGAGAAACAAGAGGTTATATACCCGACTACACTGCGGCTACATACATCATGAACTACTACGAAAAGCATGGTTTGAAGCCAAACAACATATCGGTGCCTATAGAAACTGACACTTTGAATATCTCAAAAAATCTTTTCTTCGGTCAGATAACAAAGTTTATAGACATAGACATAACTCAGCTGAAAATATTAAATCCTCAATACAAAGAGAATATTATACCCGGCGAAAACATGCACTGCTATCTTAGATTGCCTATAGAGCACATCCCTCAGTTCATCAGACTTCAGGATTCTATTTTTGAATTTGGCAAAGACTCTTTGGTACAAGAAATTGTACAAGAAATACGCCCCATGGAACAAATAACCCACATTGTAAGGAAGAATGAAACATGGAGCAAGATAG
>JAFZEK010000288.1 GCA_017560705.1 Bacteroidales bacterium
CACACAAAATATTGAATATAAACAAATTGTTATGACACAAAAACAGTGGAAAAGTCTAAAAATCCCAGGAATAATAATCATATTGACTTTGATAGCCGACCAAATTCTAAAGATTTGGGTCAAGACACACATGCAAATAGGCGACAGCATTCCCGTGTTTGGAAATTGGTTTCAACTCTACTTTGTAGAAAACGAAGGGATGGCCTTTGGGATGGCCTTTGGCGGCGAAGTGGGGAAAATAATACTTACAACATTCCGCATAGTAGCATCGATAGCTTTATTTTGGGGTCTTTTTTATTTAGCCAAAACAGAAGCCCGAAAACCAGTAATAATATACGTGGCAATGATATTTACCGGAGCTATAGGCAATATTATAGATAGCTGTTTTTACGGACTTATATTTAGCGATAGCTATTACCAAGTGGCAGATTTTATGCCTGCTAGTGGTGGTTATGCTCCGTTTATGCAAGGACGAGTGGTGGACATGTTTTATTTTCCACTCATCGACACCGTATTGCCCGAATGGATGCCCATCGTAGGAGGCAAAAACTTCTCTTTCTTCAACGCCATCTTTAATATTGCCGACTGTGCAATAACCATAGGCGTATTTGCCTTGCTTATAGACCAAATAATCTTTGAACGCAAGAAGAAAAAAGAAATTTCGGAACACACAAAAACAACCGACGACGGAATATCAGATATATGAAAAATAAAATTTCGGCATTTGTGTTCGAGTATCTCGACGAACTGTCAAAGAACAATAACCGCGAATGGTTCCACGACAATAAAAAACGGTGGGAAGCAACCAAAGAAGACTTTCTAGAATTTTTAGAAGGACTTATGCCTGAGCTATATGCTATGGACAAAACAATAGGTCTACAACAGCCGGAGAAGTGCATGTACAGGATATACCGCGACATACGATTCTCGCCCGACAAAACTCCGTACAAAACACACATAGCAGCCTACATAGCCACCGGAGGCGTAAAACGCCACGGCAGGCCAGGCTACTACTTGCATATAGAAAACGGTGAATCCATGGCAGGCGGTGGAATATTCATGCCTGAACCACATACCCTCTCCGCCATAAGAAAAGAAATATACTACAACCTCGATGCTTTTGAAAGCATAGTAAACGATGATGAGTTCCAATCTTATTTCCCCGAGCTGTGGAAGATAGACATGCTGAAACTGCCACCCAAAGGATTTTCGAAAGACTTTGCCGGCGTGGAATGGTTGAAATACAAGCACTATGTGACATCGTGCAATTTTTCTAACACCGAAGCCCTCTCCGACGATTTTCACAACACAGTGATGAAAACCTTTAGGGCTACCTATCCGCTAAACAAGTTTATAATAGATGCAATGAATTAACAACAAAAACAAATAACACAATGAAGAAAAGCATAATATGCCTATTGGCAATAGTGGGCTTAGGCTACATGGCCATAGCACAAAAGAACATTACACTAGAAGATATTTGGCTAAA
This sequence comes from Bacteroidales bacterium, assembly GCA_017560705.1. GTDB lineage: Bacteria > Bacteroidota > Bacteroidia > Bacteroidales > P3 > HGM05376. Next base: position 1,490 of record JAFZEK010000288.1, read on the forward strand.
TGGAACATTCTCGGCCAAGGGAATATCGGAAATACGCTCTATGAAAGACGGCGAACACTACTGTATCCTTACACGAAAAGGTATAGAGCAATATGCCTACAAAACAGGTGAAAAGGTGAAAGACGTGTGTCTATTCAACACCCCCGGCCAAAAAGAGAAGGTGAAACCAATGCCAATAATACAATCTTACACCTTCGACAACAACGAAAAACAAATACTTTTGAGCTGCGAATTTGAACCAATATATCGCCACTCGGGAGTGTCTAACTACTACATCTACGACATCGAAAAGAACACCTTTGAGATGATTTCGCAAAACGGCAAACAACGCCTTACAACTTTCTCGCCCGATGGAACAATGGTGGCCTTCGTAAGAGATAACAACATATACATCATAGACCTACAAACCAAAGAAGAAAAACAAATAACCTTCGACGGAAAGATTAACAGCATCATCAACGGCACAACCGACTGGGTGTATGAAGAAGAATTTGGCATAACCCAAGGTTTCTATTGGTCGCCTGATAGCAAAAAAATCGCTTTCTACCGTTTCGACGAAAGCATGGTAAAAGAATACACCATGCAAATGTGGGGCGAACTATATCCCAACAACTATAAGTTCAAATACCCCAAAGCCGGCGAAAAGAACTCGACAGTGGACGTTCTTATATACGACCTACCTACACAAAAAATTACAAAGCTAGACATCGGTAGCGAAAACGACCAATATATTCCTCGCATTAAATGGACTACGGATGCCAACAGCCTTGCTATTATGCGTATGAACCGTTGGCAAAACGAAATGGAAATACTCCTAGCCAACGCTACAAACGGACAACTATCCACCATCTACACCGAAAAAGATAGTTCATACATCGATGTACCCGACGTATGGAACTTCCTATCCGACGGCAAAAACTTCCTAATAACAAGCGAAAAAGACGGATACAACCACATCTACCTTTGCAGCATTAGTGGCAATACGGTGAAACAAGTGACCACAGGCAACTACGACGTAGTGAAAATAAACGGCATAGACGAGAAGAATAAAAAAATATACTACACATCCAAAGAAAGCTCGCCCATAAACTCCGACCTATATGTAATAAACTTCGACGGAAAGAAGAAAACAAAACTATCCGACAAACTAGGCACCTACTCAGCCTCTTTCAGCAACGGATGTAAATACTACATCTCCAACTTTACCGATGCCAACACACCTCCAATATATAGCATCCACAACGCCAAAGGAAAAGAACTTGTAATGCTACAAAACAATAGCGACTTAGAACACAAAATGAAAGAATTTGGCAACGAAGAAAAAGAATTTGGCACATTCAAAACATCCGAAAATGTGGAACTAAACTACTACATGGTGAAACCCGCTAATTTTGATAGCACAAAACGCCATCCTATATTCTTCTACGTTTATGGTGGTCCGGGAAGCCAACAAGTTGTAAACCGCTACGGTGGCAGCGACTACTACTGGCATAGAATGCTAGCACAAAAAGGATATGTAGTTATATGCATAGACGGACGAGGCACAGGAGGCCGCGGCTCCAACTTTAAGAAAGTGACCTACAAAGAGCTAGGAAAATACGAATGTGTCGACGTGATAGAAGCTGCTAAATATTTTGGCAAACAACCATGGGCCGACGAAAGCCGAATAGGAATATTTGGTTGGAGCTTTGGCGGATACCTTTCATCGTTGGCAATCCTAAAAGGAAACGACGTATTCAAAACAGCCATCGCCGTGGCACCAGTAACAACTTGGAGATATTACAACACCATCTACACCGAACGCTTCTTGCGTCGCCCACAAGAAAATGCACAAGGCTACGATGAAAATTCGCCAATAAACTTTGCCAACAACCTAAAAGGAAACTACCTAATAATACACGGAACAGGCGATGATAATGTGCACTTCCAAAACGCTTTGGATATGATTTCGGCGTTGCAAAAAGAAGGAAAAGAATTTGACATGCACATATATCCAAACAAAAACCACAGTATCTACGGAGGCAACACCCGTTGGCATCTTTATAGCTTGATGACAAAATTCATAGAAGAAAATCTATAACATAAGTATACAACCAAGCAACTCAAAAATAATCTTCAGCCATATATTGGAGATTTTTTGAGTTGCTTTTCAAATTGACAAATAGGAAGTTATAGATAAAACTAAAAGAAATTTGCTACAAAATTCCATATATTGTAAGAAAAGTTGTAATTTTGTAGCCAATTTTCAGAGCCGAAATAATGCTATATTGCACCAAAAGCGAAGCATTTTTTCCCTACAACATATTGATATTAAAACGTAAAAGATAAAGAATTATGTCTATAAGAAAATTAATTGTTACAAGCGTTTTGCTTGTGGTTTTTGCAACTTCAGCCAATGCTCAATTTTCAGCTATCGGAGTACGAGCTGGCTTAGGTTTTGCAACAATTAGCGATGATTTGTTCATGAATTCCACTTTAGGATATAACATCGGTGGATATGCAAATTACTCTTTTTCCATTGGAGCATTGCCAGAAATGGAACTACAATCAGGTTTGTTCTTGGCAAGACGAGGAGCAAAAATGGTGAAAACCGACCTTATTAAAGAAATAGAGGATATATGCCAACCATGGTACTTGCAAATCCCTCTAAAAATATCCTACACATACCGCCTACCTATATCGGACGAGCATTTCGTGTCCGTATCCGTAGGTCCAGCTGCAAATATTGGACTTTTTGGCAAAGGATATAAAACCGTTATCAGCCCTGAATATGTAGGAATAAGAGGAGAAGAAAATAATAGCCAATCAGAATACGAAATGTTTGACAAATGGAATCGTTTCGATGTTAGCATACTTATCGGATTTGGATACAGATTCAGAGACTATACATTCGACTTTATAATAGATTCTGGCTTACTTGTTCCTCATTCTGAAATGGACGCTCTTGTATCTGATAGAAATTCATTTACAGGCACTCAAAAATCGTTCATATTCTCACTTGGATATTATTTCTCTTTGAAATAGTTTAGAACAAAAAATGTAATAAAATTGCGTTTATATTAAACTCCAAGCTATGCAGTGTAATTTCTGCATGGCTTTTTTTATGCTCACTCTCTGCTAAAAAACAACTATTCTACAAATAATCTTTTCCCTTGTGATATAAGGCAACTTCTAAAAATTCCACGTTTCGGATAAACAAAAGAGTGTTCTTTGAAACTTTTGCGTGCTTTACATTTTTTTCTTGGAATCTTTCTATTTCTTTTTCAATCGCATAGCCCGCTATGCTAGGTCAAAAGAAAGTAGAAATCTTCTCAAGAAAATTCCGTAAATCACTTGCAAAGCAATTTTTAGAAGTTGCCATAAATAAATCTGAATCCTGATGAAAAAAATACACATTCAAAAAATCGTTACAAACGATTCTAACTC
>JAFZEK010000289.1 GCA_017560705.1 Bacteroidales bacterium
CCACACAGTATGGTGCAAGTCGTGTTTCGTCTCGCTCTGTGTTGTCGTAGTACTGTTCGCCCACATATTTCGCAGTCAGTTGCAGTTTCAGATTTTTTATCGGTTCTATAGAAACCAAAGCTGCCCCCACCACGTTGGGCGAGAATGCCAATTGTGTGTTGCCGTAGTTTACGGCTTTTTGTGCCATGGGTTCCCAGTCGTTGGGGTTGTTGTAGTGTTCTTCGTAGTGGATGTAGTTTATTATCTTGTTTTGGCTTAGGGTGATATTGGCTTCGGCTTTTAGCCACGATAGCATTTGTATTCCAGTGGCTATTTCTATTCCTATTCGGTAGCTTTTTTCCACGTTTTCCATCAGTGCATAGCCCACATTGTTTAGTTTGCCCGAAGCCACTAGCTGGTCGTTGTAGCCCATGAAATATGCGTTGGCGGATATTTTCCAGTCATTTGGATTATAGCTACAGCCTAGTTCTAGATCAAGCATTGTTTCGGGCTTGGGTGCTTGGCTGTCACTGCCTTTTATGGCATCTTTTATGTCGGCTCGTGTCGGCTCGCGGTTGGCAATGCTTGCTAGAAATGTTATTTTGCTCAGGTTGTTAGGCTGATATGTGAGTCCTGCTTTGGGGTTTAGGAAATGGTAGGAGGAGTGGTAGTTGAGTGGCATGTTGTCGTCGTCGGTGCCGTTCATGTTGTAGTTTATTATTCGATATTGTAGGTCTGCATAGCCCCATAGTTGTCTGTTGAAAGTGTATATCATTTTGCCAAAGGCGGATGCGTCGGTTTTGATGCCGATGTTTCTGTACCATTCGTAGTTTTCATCGAGGGTAGGGATGGGGTATTGACACCAAACGACATTACCAAAGTGGTTGCCGTGGTAGTAGTTGACCATTTGGCCTATGGTTATGCTAAGTTTGTTGTTTTCATATTTTAGCGAAGTGTTTTCGGTGTAGGAATGGTTGTTCATGAGCTTTTGGATTACAAAGTCGGAGAGTTTTATGATGGATGTGTCACCGTTGGTTATAACGATTGGGCTACTTAGTCCGTAAGCTGTGAATTTTTTGTCATCTTTGTAGTTTTCGTAGTATCCGTATCCGTGGGTGTAGTTGATGGCGGAGTTTAGTAACCATTTGTTGTTCATTTGCAGCGAGTAGTATAGCTGAAAATGTTGTTGCCAGTAGTTGTCGGTTTCGTTGTCGTAGTATCTGGTGTTGCCAGTTTCGTCGATGTAAGCTCCTGCGTTGTTGAATGTGGGATCTGTGGTTATTTCATCTTTAGTAGCACCGTTCCATGTTATTCCTGTGTGTTGTTTTCCTATTATGGTTATGAATTTCAGTAGGCTACGTTCTCCATATTTTCCTGCTGTGAGGTATATGGATTCATGGTCGCAAAATCCGTTTCGCAGAAATCCGTCCGATGTAAGTTTGGAATAAGCAGCTTCTATGGATGTTTCGTTTTTCATTATTCCGCTGCCAACCATTATGGCTGTTTGTGAGGTGTTGAACGATCCACGGTTCACGTCGGCAGTGGCGTATGCTTCAGGTTGAGGATTGAGGGTTTGCATACTTATAGAGCCACCAAAAGAGCTTGCACCTCCGTTGGCAGAGCCTGCTCCGCGTTGTATCTGCACGGATTCTGCCATGGCGGATAGGTTTACGATGTTAACCCAGTATACTCCTTGGCTTTCGGGGTTGTTTAATGGTATACCATTGATGTTGACGTTTATGCGAGTTGCATCGGTGCCGCGTAGTCTAAAAGAAGTGTTGCCTACAGAAGTGCCGTTTTCGGCCGTAGACACCATGGAGGGTTCTAGCTCCATTATGTAGGGCAATGCTCCGTTTATGTTGTTGGCTTGCAGTTTTTCTTTATTCAGGGTAGTGGCTGTGGTGGGGGTAGTGGCTGTGGGCCTACTGTCGGATATTACAACTTCGTCGCAGATGATGGATGAGGCTTCGAGCTTGAGTTGTAGGGTAGTATCGCGTGTGGATGATAACTCAATGTTGGTAGTTTTGTAGCCTACGTAGGATATTCTAAGATGGCTTTTTCCAGAGGGTAACGTTAGGCTGAAAGAGCCATCTTCGCTAGTGGATGCTCCTTTGTATGTGCCTTGATTCCATACACTAGCACCCATTAGGGGTTTGCCATGTTTGTCACTCACTTTGCCTTTTACAAGGATGGTTTTGGGTTTTGATTCGCTTGCGTGGCTATGGGTAGGCACACTTAGTGCTAGACATGCCACTATGGCTGTGGCTAATAGACTTTGCGTCTTTTGTTTTTTTTGTTTGTACATTTTTTTTGTTTTTAATTTGTGAAACATTAATTTCGATAGTGGCATGGGTTGTTACTCCATTCCGCTTGTCGATTTATTCAAAATTAAAAACAGGGCTTTACAATGAAAACACTCTTTCCTACGTCGGCATTATCCGTACAGGTACAAAGGGTATAATCTCAGCCGTTGGGCATTAGTGAGAGTTATGCTCGCTAAATTCTTTTTCCGCAACAGCACCCCGTTTTCTAATATGTCGTGGATTGAAAAATCCGTTGCAAAATTACACACATTTTTCCAAATAGCAGGGATGTAGACAAAAGTTTTTTTTCGATGAGAGTTGTTTCTATTGCTTTTCAGGTAGTTAAGGTGGTGGAAAAATTTTTCGTTATGGCTTGTTCCGATTTATTATCTTCAACTTTCAGAACAGAGTGTGTATATTCCATCAAAAAGATGTATCTTTGCAAAGACGTATAGAAAGATGGAAATTTTTCTATATGCTGAAAAACAATGTACTATAGCGTTGTTTAAAAGAAATTATAGCTAGAAAAAATAATAAATATAATAAATAAAAATACAGTAATGAAAAAGCAAGATTACATTTTTATTGGGTGTGTAGTGTTGTGTTTGGCACCCTTTTTTATTTTTGATTCGGTGTATGCAATGTACAATCAGCTTACAGCAGAACATGGTATGATAATGAGTTTCTTCAAATTTGCCATCTTGGCAACTGTTGGAGAAATGATAGGACTTAGAATTCAAAAAGGCGTGTACAACGAGCCTGGTTTTGGTGTTCTTCCACGCATGATAGTATGGGGTATACTAGGTATGGGTATATCTATGGCAATGGTTATTTTCAAAAGCGGTACAGTGTCGTTCTTAGAATATCTTGGATTAGAAGATGCTCGTGCATGGTTTGCAGGTGGTTTAAGTTGGGGTAAAGTATTGGTTGCGTTCTGCATAAGTTTATTGATGAACAGCATTTTCGCACCTGTGTTTATGACTCTACACAAAATAACCGACACACACATATTGAACAACGGTGGTACATTGAAAGGTTTTCTACGTCCTATCAAGATGACAGAAATTATTACCAACCTAAATTGGAAAGTACAATGGAGTTTTGTGTTTAAGAAAACTATACCATTCTTCTGGTATCCAGCACATACTATCACTTTCCTTTTACCTCAAAACTTCCAAGTGTTGTTTGCAGCATTCTTGGGTGTAGCATTGGGAGTAATATTGTCGATAGCAAATCTTAAAAAGAAATAAGAAACAAAATCTATACTTAATTTACAATACGTTAAATCAACCCAAATTATTGAATACAACATATTTGGGTTGGTTTAATTGTTTTGATAAACACATAAAACAATGAGAAGAATATTATTAATAGCAATAGCGTTATTTATAGGCTTCAATACAGTTGCACAAGACACTACTGCCAATAAGAACGAAAACAAAGTAAAATTAAGTTTTTATGGTGATATAAATCCACAAATCTATGCAGACACACGCAAAGTGTTGGAAGGCAGAGAAGGAGAAATGTTGTTTTATCCATTGCCCGAATCGTTGGATGCAAATGGTAACGATATAAACGCTGTGCCACAGTTAAATATGGTAGCCATAACTTCTAGATTGGGTTTGCGAATACAAACCCCTGATATGCTTGGAGCTAAAGTTAGTGGCTTGGTAGAGGGCGACTTTACAGGTGCTACAGGTTCAGGTATCAATATGTTGCGTTTGCGTCATGCCTATATGGATATGCGTTGGACAAATTCAGAACTGCTTGTAGGACAATATTGGACACCATTTGTGGTACACGAAGTAATGCCCGGTACACGCCCCTTGAATATGGGAGCACCATTTCACCCATACTCTCGTGTGGTACAAGCACGTTACACCCAATATTTTGGTGCTATAGAAGCAGTGGGTGTTGCAGCATTCCAACTAGACAACAAGAGTTCAGGACCATTGGGTGGCAGCACAGAATATATACGCAACAGCTGCGTTCCTGACCTTACAGCTATGATACGATACAACAGCGGACGTTTGTTTTTGGGTGCAGGATATAATTTTTTGTTGCTCAAACCACGCACATCGCTTGTTGGTTTCGATGGACTTACATATACTACAAACACTACATTTGCATCGCACAGCACTACAGTGTTTGCAAAATATCAGTTCGACAATTGGAGTTTGCGTATGCAAGCCATAGCTGCCGAAAACATGGATGCACACCTACTATTGGGTGGATATGCAGAAAGTCAGTTGCAATATAATACAAGCGATAACTCTTATTATTATAACTACAAACCATTTGGATGCTACACCATGTGGGTAGACTTTGGCAAAAGCACAGGTAAATGGCGTCCTGGTATATTTATGGGTTATGGAGAAACCTTTGGTTTAGACGACTCGGTTGATGGTTGGAATATATACGGAAGAGGTAAAGACATACACTATTTATGGCGTGTACAACCTCGTATAGGTTACTACCTATCGAAAAACATTCAGTTTTTTGGTGAAATAGAATACACTGTAGCTGAATACATAGAACCATACAGACACAATGTTGGAAATATGAGATTTATTCTTTCGGCAGTATATGCATTCTAACGATACACACCTATAGAATACACGATATAAAAAAGAGAAATCAAGTTTAATTGGTTTCTCTTTTTCTTTTTGATATAGTATATAAAATACTCTATTTGTTTCCAAACTCTACAAATTGTGTAATAATATTCGATGCTTGAGATATTGATTTTATATTGTCGAATACCAACGACAATTTGTTTTTACTCTCTTTCAGACGGCATATTTTTGCATTAGCTTGCACAAAACGTATAAGTTTTGCAAAGTATTTAGATTTGTAAAAGTCGCTGTTAGGGTCAGATACAAAGTAGCATATCATAGTGTCGCATTTAAGCACCAACTTCTCTATACCCACCTCTTTAGCCAAGCGACGTAGTTTTATGGTTTCGATAAGTTCTTCCGTAGATTTTGGTAAAGGTCCAAATCTATCCACTATATTTGCCTGATACTTGTCTAACTCTTCATCGGTTTCAAGGTTATTGAGTTCTTTGTA